>CAKMZF010000078.1:7902-12944 GCA_929200405.1 uncultured Gammaproteobacteria bacterium
TCCCCTTAATAATAAAAATACCCTAGCGATGGGGTCACAGGGGAGAGAGCATTCTCCCCTTAATATCAAGAAGAACAACTTAACTGTCGCCCGTCTATGTCAGTTGGTGGCGGCAGTAAATAACTTGTATTCATAGGCAAGATAAACGGCGATTGCAGTGCCTCAATATACTCATGAAGTGGTGCATAATCACCAACTTCTGCGGCTTCTATGCATTGTTGAATAATATAGTTTCTGGGCAGTATGCAGGGGTTAGTTGCATACATTGCTTGTTGTCTTGAGGTGATTTTTTCAGCTGACGAATCTATGGATAATAAAGCCGTTTGATAGCTCTGTAGCCATTCATCAAAAGTGACGATATCTATAGCTTGGTTACGCCATTTATCAGCAACTTCATTATCATTGATATTTGCCAAATCTCGATAGAAGTTGGTCATATCAAAATGATTTCTGGCCAGCATTTTCAAAGTTGCGTTGATTGCCTCTAATAACAAAGGCTTTTCTGCTTCTGATAGCTCTTGCAATCCCAATTTACGTTGCATAGATTGCTGGAAACTCAGAGTGAATATATCCGGATATTGCTGAATAATCGCTTCGCTTTCTTTGGCTGTCATTAAAGACGATAAAGCCTGACGCAGAGCAGATAAATTCCAATACCCGATATTGGCCTGCTGATGATACGCATAGCGACCGGACTGATCGGTGTGATTAGGGGTAAACTGCGCCTGATAGCTATCCATAAAACCATAAGGGCCATAGTCGAATGTCTCACCGATAATGGAAAAATTATCGGTATTCATTACCCCATGTACAAAGCCAACCGCAGACCATTGACTCATTAGATCGGCAGTTCTCTGAACAATCTCAGTAAACCAAAGCTGGTATCTATCCTCGGCGTTGCCATCAATATGGCTGAAATTTCGTGCAATGACATAATCAGCTAATTGCTTGAGAGTTTCATGCTGATTGGTGTAGTGTAAGTATTCAAAATGACCGAAACGAACATGGCTAGGCGACACACGTACCAGCATGGCTGCATTTTCAAAAGACTCTCGTACCACTTGGGTAGAGCTGTTAACCAAAGCCAAAGCTCTGGTTGTTGGAATAGATAGAGCATGCATAGTCTCGGAGCCAACATACTCACGAATAGAGCTGCGTAACACAGCCCGCCCATCAGCAAAGCGAGAGTAGGGCGTTGGCCCTGCGCCTTTTAGATGTAAATCTTGACGAATGCCATTGTTGTCGATGCAATCAGCTAACAATAAACCACGACCATCACCTAAATCAGGATTATAGTGACCAAACTGATGGCCGGTATATTTCATGGCTAATGGTTGCCAGCTCGGGAGTACTTGGTTGCCCGAAAACAACTGCAATGCCGTGTCTTCTTCAAGACTTTCAGGGTTTATTTGCAACTGCTGAGCAAGCTGGTGATTGGCAATCACTAATTTTGGGTTCTCAATACCTGCCGGAGAAACATAGCTATAAAGCGTGTTTGGCAGAGAGGCAAAATCTTGATAAAACTTAAGATCAGAGAGATTGCTCAGATGCGAGGTAGTAGATGTTGACTGGTTCATATCGTTAGTTTACAGCATAACCCTAAGTTTGCTTAGGGTGAAAGTTTATAGCTGAGTGAGATAGCTCTGCTGATCCTTTATATATTCTCCAATATATTATTTTTAAGTAAAACAACTCTAAAAAATTTAGCCTCAGGAGTTGTATTCATACACTTGACCCAATGGGACTAACCTCTTAGACTAAAAACGTCCTGATGAAATATATTAGCAAAGTTATTGGTGAGATGAGTGAAGCATTCGTGTGCTTCAAATTAAGACAATAAGATTGCTATAATGATCCAAGAAATAAAAATCAACTCAAAGTATTAAAACGCATTAAAGGGAGATATCTATGTTTAATTCACTAAAGGCAGCTGCTCTGAGTGTACTGCTAACAGCCGGAGCTATGACCACTGCGACGGCGCAAGACCTCACATTTTTTACTATCGGAACAGGCGGTACCTCTTTTACTTATTATCCAGTGGGTGGCGTGATTGCGAATGCCATCTCAAAGCCACCTGGCTCTCGTGAATGTGGCAAAGGGGGCAGTTGTGGTGTTGATAACTTAATTGCCTCGGCAGTATCCTCACGCGGATCTGTAGACAATATTAATGCGATTAAGTCTGGTTTGCGAAACTCTGGTTTTGCGCAATCTGATGTTGCTTATTGGGCCTATACTGGTACAGGAACCATGGAAGGTAGTGAGCCTGCTACTGATCTGCGTACGATTGCGGGACTGTTTGAAGAGCACATACATTTGGTGACTTTGAAAGGCTCAGGCATCAACTCTGTTGCTGATCTTGTGGGTAAGCGAGTGTCTGTCGATGAGCCAGGTTCGGGAACATATGTAGATGCTGGTTTGATCTTGGGTGCTTATGGTTTGAGCTTTGAGGATATCAAAGAGGAAAATTTGAAAGGATCTGCTGCAACCGAAGCCTTGCGTAATGGCAAAGTAGATGCATTATTTATCGTCGCTGGTTATCCAACAGGGGCTGTGGTTGAATTGGCCTCAGCTGCCGATATGCAGTTAGTTCCTATCACGGGCGAGGGTGTCGATAAGTTGACTTCAGAATTTGGTTTCTTCTCTGTATCAGATATTCCTGCTGACGCTTATGAGGGCGTTCCTGCTGTTGCGACGGTCGCGGTAGGCGCACAATGGTTCACGCATGCACGTGAAGATGAAGAGCTAATTTACAACATCACCAAAGCTTTGTGGAATGAGGAATCTCGTCGTCTGTTAGATGTTGGTCATGCCAAAGGCAGTACCATCACCTTAGAAACAGCTTTGTCAGGTATCGGCGTGCCGTTACACCCTGGGGCGAAGCGGTTCTACGTCGAAGCAGGGCTGATAAAATAACTCTCTATCATTAACTCTCAACCATTCTAGGCCGCGATTTTCGCGGCTTAGTTTTTCAAGAAGGTATCATGACCGACAAAGTGGAAATCACCGAAGACGAACTTGCAGCGATTGAGCGCAAATACGATCCAGAGCTAGCGTTTCGTACACCAGGCCCAATTATGGGGGTGGTAATCTCGATCCCCCTCGTGGCGCTCGCAGTTTATCAATATTACGCATCTGGCTTTGGTCTTATTAGAGAACTGTTGCATCGAGGCATATTCCTAGCATTTATGCTGGGCTTATTGTTTTTGTTATTTTCATGGAAACGCTCACTAACTACTAACGTTGCACCCAAAGCTTGGTGGCGTTTTGATGGTGTTTCAATTCTAGATATACTTCTTGCTATTTTAGGCGTCTCGGCTGCACTGTATCTGCCACTTTTACCTCCCGTTGAGGTATCTCAACGTGTTGGCAATCCGGATCCTTCGGATATTTTTATGGGGTCAGCGCTTCTTCTTTTGGTTCTTGAAGCCACAAGGCGATCTGTGGGTTGGACCTTGCCTTTTATTGCCTGCCTTTTTATCATATTTGCATTGTTTGGTCCTTGGATGCCAGGGGCACTTAAACACGGCGGTGCAAGTTGGACTGGGTTGATCAATCATCTTTATATGACCAATCAAGGTATTTATGGCGTTGCTCTAGGGGTGATGGCCAAATATGTCTTTTTGTTCGTGCTTTTTGGCGTTCTAGCTATGCGTATTGGGCTGGGACAGCTCTTTATTGACCTTGCTATGGCAATAGCTGGGCGATACGCAGGAGGGCCTGCCAAAGTTGCAATTTTCTCTTCGGCATTCATGGGCACTATTTCGGGTTCCTCTATTGCTAATACAGTTACCACCGGATCATTGACAATACCGGCAATGAAACGAGTAGGATATCCAGCGCATTTCGCTGGTGCGGTCGAAGCCACTGCGTCTACAGGAGGACAAATTACACCTCCCATATTAGGGGCTGCTGCCTTTATCATGGTGGAGTACTTAGAAATTCCTCTGCGAGATGTCCTTGCAGCAGCTTTGTTTCCAGCTTTGCTACATTACTTTGGTGTACTGATCATGGTGCATCTTGAAGCTAAAAAATTGGGATTGCGTGGATTAAGTGCTGATGAGTTGCCTCAAGTGATTCAAGTGTTGCGGGCGCATTGGGCCTCGCTCATTCCGCTTATTATTCTTGTCTCTCTCATCCTGTCTGGACGAACGCCGGATTATGCTGCCGTTTGGGGTATTACTGCCTGTGTGGTGGTGGGTCTTCTCAACCCAAATACAACACACCGTATGGGGTTACGTGATCTTTGGCAGGCTATGTCAGATGGTTCAAAAAGCACGTTGGCCGTTGGAGCAGCAGCAGCTACAGTGGGCATAGTTGTCGGTGTGGTAACTCTGACAGGTGTAGGGTTTAGATTAGGGTTCGTGGTTGTGCAAACCGCCAATGATATCGGCAATTTCGTTGGAGGGATATGGCCATTTAGCTTCTTCGCAATAGAACAATGGGCATTGTTTTTCTCACTCGTTTTGATTGCGGTTGCCTGTGTTTTAATGGGAGCTGGTGTTCCGACAACTGCAACCTATATTATCCTGGTAGCTGTTGCCGCACCAGCATTAGCGCAGTTGCAAGTACAGCCCTTAGTTTCGCATTTTTTCGTCTTTTACTATGGTGTTTTAGCGGATATTACTCCACCCGTGGCTTTGGCTGCCTACGCCGCTGCGGGCATTGCCGGCTCAAACCCCTTTAAAACAGGTAACACCGCTTTCAGGTTAGGAATTGCGAAGGCATTAGTGCCATTTGTCTTTGTCTATTCACCTTCACTATTGCTTGTGGCAGACGGCTTTACGTGGGCAGCTTTCACCGTGACATTGATAGGTGCTATGATCGGAATAGGTCTTTTGGGCGCCGCATTCTCTGGATATTTAATCACTCATCTGTCCAAGGTTCAGCGTTGGTATTTGGGCGCTGTTTCGTTGTTGTTTATTTCCCCAGGGCTCGCCACAATGGTTGCAGGTTTGTTGCTTGTGTCTCCTATTTTTCTTTTGCAAATGAGTCAAGCTAAACGGTTAAACACTACAACATGACAAGAGCAGTATTTCTGAACG
>CAKMZF010000079.1 GCA_929200405.1 uncultured Gammaproteobacteria bacterium
CGTGGTCATATTAATTTTAGAATATACAGCATAAGCATCACCACTTAGTGAGTTAATATTTGCATGAAACTAATAAAAAAAATCAGCAATGCCATTGAGAGAATGGGGTTAGGGAAAGAAAGAGCAAACAAATCAGCCATTTTAATTCGATTATTCTCTTATAATATTGCTGGTTGTATCCTATATATTTTTTTATATACCTTATTTGATGATGAGTCTCCGGCCCTTTGGTATATCCTCGCGACTACTGTCGTATATTTTATTGGCTTTCAAATCGTCAATAAAGTTCCCGATATTTTTAGTGCCTACTTCTTTATTATCACTTTCTTCTTAGTACAAAACTTCTTTAACTTTTTCGTGCTACCGCTGGAAAGTTTCAATTTTATGCTGTTGTTGCTTGCACCAAGTGGCTTAATTCTATTTTTTGATATCGTTAGCAAACCAGCGCGTATAGGAATAACACTCATCTGCTTTGCCACAGTCATTATGCTTGTCATCTATGGTCCACATACAACACAAATTACTTTTGATCCATTTGAGACCAAAATAATCCAACTCTCGATCATAGGCATATTCTTTTCTTCCTCTTTAGTCCTGTTTGATTTGTACCAAAAAGAATTGGACAATTTGGAAGTTCGCCTAGTAGACAAGATCGAGCTTGACCAACTCACCGGCATTCATACAAGAAGAGCGCTCTTTTCTATTGGACAATACCTTTTAAAGAATGCCTCAGACAAGCGCTTAAAATCATCGGTATTGATCATCGATATAGATCAGTTAACCAAGCTCAATAAATCTCATGGCCAAGAGATAGGTGATCTTCTGATTCAGCATATTGGTATCTATTTAAATAAAGCCATCGGTGAACCGGCCTTAGTGGGCCGCTATAGTGGCGAGGAATTTGTTGTGCTAATACCGGAATACAATCTTGAACAGGCATATGCGCTGGCTGAAGAGATTAGAATGGCAATAGCCACGCTAAACATAAAAAACGGAGCTATTGAAAACTCCGATCTCAAGCGATTACCACATGCGACAGTAAGTATTGGGGTGACTTGCCAATATCTGCGCTATGAAAGCTTAGACAGCTTGATAGCCAAAGCTAAAATAGCGCTCTTGGAGGCGAAAAAATCTGGCAGAAATAGGTCGATTCGATTTATCGCCGAGGCATACCCTCCGGCGAATACCCCAACCTAAAACTCGTTTATACCAACTCCTCAGTTATTCCCATATGCCGTTCTAGTTTTTCAATCCGCTGTTGTAGAACATCTATCTGTTGCTGGTAGTCATTGTCGGGTAATGATCTGGCTTCTCGTATAGGCACATCCTCTGTAACCGCACCGCAGAGCAGGTGTGAATATCTGTCTTCCCTGCGGCCAGGCCCCTTGGGCAACAACACCACTAAAGGCTGCTCTCTTTGCATGAGTTCATCCACAACTGCCTTGACATCTTCCACAGCATCAAAGCTCACCATTCTCTCGGTGCGAGACTTGATGTCACTTAATGTCATCGGTGCGCGAAGCATAAGCATGCACATGACCGCTTGCTGAGCGCGGTTCAAACCAAATGCCAGTCCCGCTTTATGGAACACTTTATTGGCACGCTCTCCATACTCAATAGAGGTAAATTCCTTCTCTGCCAATTTTTGCACCGTGTGCCCAACATCACCCTCACTCAAGCTCATTACCGGCTCTCTATTGGACTTCTGATTACAAGCCAACATCAGTGAGTTAATGGTCAGCGGATAGTTTTTTGGCGTTGTTAGCTGTTTTTCCATCAGACAGGCAAAGACTCTGGCTTCTTCTGCGATAAATACCGCTTTAATTTCAGACTCCTCAGAATTCTTTGTCATCACTGCTTCTGCGGTTATCTCTTCCATTGCAATACTCCTTCCTATATTCTTAACTCTCGTGCTATTGTAAATTATAGTAGATCATTGTCTGTGGGCAACGATAAATTAATAGCAATTAAACCTTAAAATACTCGGTAACTATGACTAACTCATTCAATATTCCATCCTCCCCAACTATTATAGTTCTCGGAGCCGGAATAGTTGGGATTTCTACAGCACTGACTTTGCAACGAAATGGCCAGCAAGTTTTACTTATAGATCGAAAACAGCCTTGCCAAGAGACCTCTTTTGGAAATGCGGGTATCTTGAGCACAGGTTCACTGCTACCAATGAACAACCCCACATTGTTGAAAAAGCTGCCGAGCATTCTCACTAACAGACAAGCCGCTGTGCGCTATGATTGGCCTTATGTTTTCAAAAACACCAAACCAATGCTACAGTTTATCAACAACAGTCGTGCTGTCACTGCCAAGCAAAACGCAGCCTCTCTACATCAATTAATCTCCAGCTCTATTGCCGAACATCAGGACTGGATGCAGCAGACTGGCATTAGCCACAGATTGCGAAAATATGGTTGGATAAAACTGTTTCGCAGTGAAAAGTCTTTTGAAAACACTACGTATGATCGCAGTATTTTTGATCAGCATGATATTGACTATCAAATATTAAATAACACGCAAATACAAGAAAGAATACCGGCACTAAATCCCATTTTTCCGCAAGCTATCTGGATTCGCGACAGCTATAGTGTGGACAATCCTTACGCTGTTGGTATGGCTTATTTTCAATCTTTTTTAGAGTCTGGAGGCAAGTTCTTACAAACCGAAATCACTACCACCTCTCAAAAAAGCAACCGTTGGCAGATAACTAACAGCGACGGACAAGCTTTTGAAGCTGAAAAATTGATCGTCTGCCTTGGTTATTGGTCAAAAGCATTTCTTAAAAAAGTTGGCCTAAATCTTCCTTTAATCGCTGAGAGAGGCAGTCATCGTATATTTCATCCGGAAGATCCGGATATTTTACCGCAACCTATCTATGATATGGACGCATGCTATGTCATGTCACCCATGGAAGGAAAACTACGACTTACCTCTGGTGTATCGTTACGCTCACCTGACAAAATTTTTCAGTTTGAGCAATTAAACCAAGTGACGCCAAAGGCGCGGCAAGCGTTCCGTGAACCTTTAGGAGCCACTTATGAATCTGAAGATTGGGTAGGGACAAGACCAACCCTACCCGATGATATGCCTGCTATTGGACAAACAAAATTACCCGGACTATGGCTAAATCTCGGCCATCAGCATATTGGACTAACCCTTGCGCCAGGTTCAGCGACGCATTTGCTAAAGCTCATGCAAGCAAATAGCACTGAAGTCGATAATGCGTTTAGTCCAACTCGGTTAAAACTATAATTCAGGTCAAGTAATAACATCAGGCGCTGTCTTACCTGTTAGCTCCTGAATTTGCACTATTTCTATGGCAGCTTTAGCCAAATCTGCCAGTACCGTCTGGGTATCATCATTCAAGCGATTTTTATCGGCTTGATATCGCTCCAAGTAAACTCTCAGCGTAGCGCCAACGGTTCCGGTACCTGATAATCTAAAGACCACACTGCCACCGCCGCTAAAGTTAATAATCAGACCTTGATTGTTACTACTAGAACCATCGACTGGGTCTTTATAGCCAAAGTTTGTCGCTGTCTCTATCGTTAGACCTTGGCATTCAGTGCCAATCAACGCTGGTAGTTTTTGACATAAATGCTGATACATTTGGCTCGCTACCGCGGAGTCTATACCCTCGTAATCATGTCGCGTATAGTAATGTCTACCATATTCCTGCCAATGGGCTTGCAACAGCTGCTCAACAGTTTGCGCTTTTGCAGCCAGTATATTTATCCACATCAAAATCGCCCAGAGGCCATCTTTCTCTCGGACATGCGATGAACCTGCTCCTGCTGACTCCTCTCCGCATAGCGTTATTTTATTAGCATCTAAGAGGGTACCAAAAAACTTCCAACCGGTTGGGGTCACATATATAGGTACGCCTTTTCTCTTAGCGACAAAATCCACTGCACTACTGGTTGGCATAGAGCGCGCAACCCCAGTCAACCCTTTGGCATAACCGGGTACTAGGTGCATATTTGCGGCAATAATTGCCAATGAATCAGACGGTGAGACCACCAGCCCAGGGCCTAATATCAGGTGCCTGTCGCCATCGCCATCGGACGCTGCACCAAATACTGTAGCCTCGGCACCAAACATCTTTGCCATCAATTCTTTGGCATAGGCCGGGTTAGGGTCTGGATGGCCACCGCCGAAATCAGTCGATGGAATGGCGTTAATGATATCTTTCTCTGGTACACCCAAAGCCTCATTAAATATAACTCTGGCATAGGGACCAGTTACGGCATGCATAGCATCAAAACTAATACTTAACCCTTCGGAAATTTTTCGACGCATTAAAGAAAAATCAAAAAGTGTCTCCATCTGCGCTAATGCATCTTTTACAGAGTCTATAATTGTGACTGTTAGCTCACCGATTTTCTGCTCACCAACCACTGATAAATCTACTTGATCTAAGCGTTCATCACAGGCCAAATGATATTCCGAGATAGTTTGTGTGCGCGCGTATACTGCATTCGTCAACGCCTCCGGCGCAGCACCACCATTATCAATATTGTATTTAATGCCAAAATCACCATTGGGGCCACCAGCGTTATGGCTAGCCGTTAGCAATATCCCACCTGAGCATTGGTATTTACGTATCAGTAATGACGCAGCTGGGGTGGATAGCAAGCCATCTTTACCAATCAAAACCCCACCATAGCCATGGGCTGCAGCCATTTTGATAATCGTTCTAATCGCCACATCATTGTGATAACGCCCATCTCCACCAAGCACTAAGGTTTCGCCTCTGCAATCACCAAGCTCATCAAAGATCGACTGCACGAAATTCTCGAGATAGTTAGCTTGAGCAAAAATACTAACCTGTTTCCGCAACCCAGAAGTACCGGGTTTCTGTCCTGAAAAAGGGGTGGTTTGAATGGTCTTGGTCGCAAACATAATGCTCTCTTTGGTTATATTTCTTTCGCTTTTCTGAACACTAGCAACCCACCTAAATAAAATCGTCATTAACAATTTTCGGTAAACAAGCAATTAGCGTCCTGTAAACTCGACGCATCTATCTACCGAATTAACAGACTCGTTGATAGACCCAATAATGTGCATTGCTATCATTGGTATAAGGCGCATTTTTTAGCGTAGATACTTCAGTCAATTCGCCGCTATTAATCACTTTATCATGCAGCTGTTGATAGTTCATTGCCTTATAATATTGCTCGCGAGTACTAATGACAATCAATCCGCCAATTTTCACCATGATTTTTAATTGCAGTAATGTCTCAGGAGGTACATGCCCAGATGTAAAAACGCCACTAGATAACACCGCATCATAAGCACTGACCCATTCAGGACAAATAGGTTGTGTAATATCAGTCCCTCCTACCACCTGCTGATAGACTCCTCTTTGCTGAGCAAGCACTGCCATATTCGGCGTTAAATCCGAGCCATGAATATATGTGAAATCTTGCTCTGACAAAAATTTACCTACTAATCCAGTGCCACAACCGACATCATGAATTTGGTATGCATACTTATCAATCTCGGCTAAGTGTTGCCATGCCTGCAAAAAGCAATCTACCGTGATTTTTGCGCCAACATAACCTCCATCGTCAACATCACTGTCGTAATTTGCAGCCCATTGTTGATAATAAGCACAGATATTCTCAGCGCTGCCATCCAAGCTAAGTCCACCTTGAATACCAGCATTTGGCTTCGTCTCTGTTTCACTATTTTCTGTCATTAAACTCCCCCTCTTAAGAAAAATGAGACCTTAATCATAGTATTTATAATTTCTCATACCAAATAGACCATAAGCTTTGGCTAAGTGAGAATCAAGTTTTTCAAATAATTGTCATTTTCACATTTTTATTTATATCATAATAGCTTAAAATTGCACATTACATGGCATCGATAGCAAATCTACATCTTGGAATTTTATATGACTCCCAACGCAAAAAAAAACCGAATCGGCATACTCAATGTTGGCAACCCACCTGACGAACTCCGCGACGAATACCCAATATACGGAGGTATGTTTGCCGAGCAGCTCAGCGCACTAAATCCGAATATGGAAGCAAAGGTTTATCAAGTATTAGAAGGTACTGTCCCAAATAGTGCCAGTGAATGTGATGGCTGGTTAATTTCTGGGTCGCGTCATGGCGTCTATGAAGCACATAACTGGATTCCAATCCTAACCAAGCTCATCCAAGATGCCTATGCGGCAAACATTCCCCTAGTAGGCATATGTTTTGGTCACCAGTTAATCGCACAGGCACTCGGTGGTAAAGTGGTTAAGTCAGAAAAAGGTTGGAGCTTAGGAGTTACCGATTATCGCTTCTGCAAACCGCCGCAATGGATAGAAAATCCACCTGAAACACTGACGTTTCAGGCATATCATCAAGATCAAGTTGTTGAACTACCGAGAACAGCAACAGTTATTGCAGAGTCAGATTTCTGCCCTTATGCCGGCTTACTCTATGCCAATAGCAAGACTATATCTTTTCAAGGACATCCCGAGTTTTCATCTGAATATATGGAAAAACTACTACAGATTCGTAGAGGCGAGAAACTAGCTGCCGAACTAGTGGATCCTGCGCTTAAGAATATTCATCAACCAATGAATAATACTCTAATTATGCAATGGATTGCGGACTTTCTTGTCGATGCTCAACAACAATAATCCTTTAGCGTGCTAAAGCCACTTTACACTCGATGCAAATAAGTCTGGCTTTCAAAGTCAGTAACGGTTTTAGCAAATACAGCCTGCTCGCTATACTTACATTGTGAATAGGCTCTATGATAATTCTCACCAAAAGCCTTGATAAACAAATCACTATTTTCAAAGTTGCTAATTGCCGCTTTCCAATCCGTTTCTAACTGCGGATATAAAGAAGTATCACCATCCATAGCCAATGGTTCGCCTGGATTAATTTGTTGCTCAAGGCCATGAATAATCCCCGCCAATACTGCCGAAACTGCAAGATATGGGTTCACATCAGCACCCGATATTCGGTGCTCTAATCTGGCTCCCGCGCCATTGGTTGCCGGTATTCTTAATGCCGCACCACGATGATCATAACCCCAGCATGGCGTTACTGGCGCAAAAGAACCGGGTTGAAAGCGGCGATATGAATTCTGATGCGGTGCAAAAATTGCCTGCGCTTCAACCGTCGTCTCTAGTAACCCACCAATAGCGTATTTTAATCGATCCGCTGTTGTATCCTCACTGCCAGAGGAAAATATATTCTCTCCCTGTTCATTAAGTAAACTACAGTGAATATGCATACCACTACCCACTTGATCACCATACGGTTTGGCCATGAAAGTCGCAAGCAAATCGTGCCTTTGAGCAACTCTTTTAATCACACGCTTTAAAAGCACGGCTTGGTCTGCCGCCAGCAATGCATCGGCTTCATGTACCAAATTAATCTCAAACTGCCCCGGCCCTACTTCCGCGATCGTCGTATCTATCGGCAGATTCTGTGCTTTTCCGGCAGAATCGACATCATTTAAAAACGCTTCAATATAGTCAATGCTATTCATATCATAGGTCTGTGGCTGATCTAAGACCTGACCGTTAGAAGCTGTTGGTGGTTTTGGATGACCTCTCAGCGTCTGCTCTTCACTGACCAAATAAAACTCTAACTCCGTTGCAACAACGGCTGTCAATCCCTTGGCTTTTAGCTTAGCAACCTGTGCTGCCAAAATCTCTCTAGAATCGTAATCCGTAGGTGTGATTTCATTTGGCGCCAGCATTTTCATCAACACCTGCGCCGTTGGCCTTTGTGCCCATGGCACTATTGCTAACGAACCAACAACTGGCAAACACACACCATCGGGATCGCCAACCTCTTGCGCCAAACCAACCTCAGGGACATCACTGCCCCAAACATTCAGCACATAGGTAGATTGCGGTAGTCGCACGCTTCCGCTAGAGAGTTTCGGTAAAGCATCAATTGGTAGCCATTTACCACGGATAAACCCATTCATATCTGGGAATAAAAGTTCTATTCGACTGGTATCAGGATATTTCTCTAGAAATAATTTCACTTCTTTTGAGAATAACTGCATTTCATGCTCAAGTGCTGGCGATAGTTTCATAGATACTCTTTCTGTAGGCTGTAAAATCTAATTAAATTGAATAAGGTTTGATTCGACTGATCATACTGACATAGATGATTTCACGGCAAATAAACATAGCAGGTTCTGTGCGATTGTCGCTGCAGCAAGGGAGGTAATTTCTCCGACATCATAAGTGGGAGATACCTCAACTACGTCCATTCCGATCAAATTAACGCCTGCTATTCCTCGTAGAATCTCCAATGCTTCTGCGGTAGACAAACCACCAACCACGGGTGTACCAGTACCTGGTGCATACGCAGGATCTAAGCAATCGATATCAAAAGTCAGATAACAAGGTCTGTCTCCAACGACTTGTAATATCGAAGCAATCGTCTCAGTAATGCCTTGCTGACGAACTATATCTGCACTAAGCACTGTAAAGCCATGGGTTTCTTTATTATGAGTGCGGATGCCCACCTGCACCGAGTGACTTGGGTCTATTATCCCTTCTTGTGCAGCGTGGAAAAACATTGTGCCATGATCCACTCGACCTTCTTCGTCTCGCCAAGTATCACAGTGTGCATCAAAATGAATTAGCGCAATATCTGGATATTTTTTGGCATAGGCTTTTAGTACTGGATAGGTAATGAAATGATCCCCCCCAAGACATAAAGTCGCCACATCTTGCTCAACAATCGCGCTAATTTGCTTCTCTATTTCCTCTGGAATTCTATCACTACGACCAGGGTCAAACACGCAATCCCCCCAATCCACTACTGCTAACTTATCAAATGGATCACTGCCCCAACCCCATGCTTTACCCCACGATAGCTGAGTAGAGGCAGAGCGAATCGCCCTGGGGCCAAATCTCGCACCAGGCCTATTGGAAACCGATAGGTCATAGGGAATGCCGACAACAGCAACATCAGCTCCACTGAGGTCTTTGCGATAAGCACGCCTAAAAAGACTGGTTATACCACTATAAACTGGCTCAGCAATCGTCCCATATAGCGACTCTCTGGTTATTGCCAGATCTGAGTGACTAAACTCATCAAGCTCAGTCAATACCTTTTTCTTAGTCATTTCTACACTCTTTTAAAGACCAGACACTATGACAGTGCGTTGGATTTATTACTTAACATCGACCATAAATAGCCGTGCTACTTATACCAAAAGACTCTTATACAGTTTATTTATTTGGTGAGTTTGAATCACTCAAACTCCGCTTTATCACATTTGTTATTAGCTGTTGGCCAAATGCTCATTTCGCGCTCTGCGTCGCTCTGCCTGATGTGACGATATCGCCGCAATCACCACTGCAATTGTCACTACACCAACCAAAATTGAAGATATTGCATTGATCTCAGGGCTCACTCCGCGTCGAATTGCGCTGTAAAGTTGAATAGGCAATGTTGTGCCGCCTGGGCCGGTAGTGAAGCTGGCAATAACCAAATCATCCATTGATAAGGTAAAAGCCAATAACCAACCAGAGATAACCGATGGTGCAATAACGGGTAGCGTTACTTGTAAAAAAGCGGTAAATGGCGTGCAGCCCAAATCTAATGCCGCCTCTTCTAAAGAACGATCAAAAGTCACTAGTCTAGATGAAACAACAACTGTGACGTAACACATTGAGAAAGTGATATGCGCCAATGAAATAGTCCAAAATCCTTTCGCTACTCCAGCGGCTACAAACAACAGCAGTAGTGACAAACCGGTAATTACCTCTGGCATAACCAGCGGTGCATAGATCATTCCAGAGAACAAAGTTCTACCTCTAAAGCGGCCTGCTCTATGCAAGACCAATGCCGAAACCGTACCTAGTATCGCTGCCATTGTTGAGCTAACAACGGCTATTTTCAGAGTCACTAAAGCAGCATCTAGATAGACTGAATTTTCCCATAATTGCTGATACCATTTGGTAGAGAAGCCGCCCCACACTGTTACCAACTTAGATTCGTTAAAACTGAAAATAACCAGTAATAATATCGGCAGATATAAAAATGCAAACCCCAGAGTAAGAGAGGTTGCATTAAACCAAGTAAACCGAGTTACTTTCATGTGCCAGCCTCCATTTGCTTCTCTTGAAACTTCTGGAACCATAGGATTGGAATCAATAATAATAATAGTAATATCACCGCAACAGCTGAGGCAACTGGCCAATCTCTATTATTAAAAAACTCTGTCCATAATGTTTTACCAATCATCAAAGTTTCCGAACCGCCCAGCACATCTGGTATCACAAACTCCCCTATGGCCGGAATAAATACCAAGAAACACCCTGCGATAATACCGGGAACTGCTAGTGGCAGAGTCACCACCCAAAATGCTTTTAGTGCAGAACAGCCTAGATCTCTTGCCGCCTCTATCAGACTCATATCGATACGTTCTAAAGAGGCATATAACGGCAGCACCATAAAAGGCAGATATGAGTAAACGATGCCAATATATACCGCGATATTAGTATTCAAGATAATCAATGGTTTATCAATTATTCCCAACCACAACAATGCTTGATTTAAAAAACCTTCGGGCTTTAAGATGCCAATCCAGGCATAGACTCGAATCAAAAAGCTGGTCCAAAACGGCAATATAATCAGCATTAGCAGCAATGCTTGAAAGCGTTTTGGTGCTTTTGACATAGCATAAGCGATGGGAAAACCAATTAACAACGTTAGCAACGTGGATAGAAGAGCTATCTGTAAACTAGAAAGGTAGCTCTTATAATAAAGAGAGTCTTCAAAAAGAAAGGTATAATTTTCTATATCTAGCTGACTGAAAAATAGCAGCAAACCATTCCAACCCTCACTGAAATCAAAATTCGGTACATAAGGTGGCTGCGCCACTGCTAAATCCGATAGTGATATTTTAAAAACAATAAAAAACGGAAATAAGAAGAAAATCAGCAACCAAAAATAAGGGGTGCCGATAAACGCCAATCTACCAAGACTAAATTTTTTTCCCATAATATTTACTCAGTTATTGCTGTGAAATGATGCATCTCTGCACTTAGATCATCACTGCTACTGAATCTCACTTATTTATCTAATGCCAAGGCGGCATCTTCATTCCAATGCAACCAGACTTCATCATCCCAAGTGATTTGTCGGTTCCGCAAACGATTTCGATTCACTCGCTGTGCTTTAACGATGACATCTTCTGCAATCTGCACATGATACGTCGAAACATTGCCAACGTAGCCAATATCAATAACCGTGCCTTTGAGTTTGTTTCTATCGCCCTCAGGCTCAGCTTTATCTACTGCTATTTTCTCAGGCCGTAGTGACAACCAGATAGAATCACCTTGCTTTATCTCCGTTATTTCAGTCGTGGTTGCATTAACCAAGGTATTATTCGACAACGTAGCTTCTATCTCTTGAGCATCCTTGTTTATAGCGATGGAATCTACTGTGGCACCAATAAAGTTCACATTACCAATAAAGTCTGCAACATACCTAGACTTCGGCGCCTCATAAATTTGCGCCGGAGTATCTACTTGAACTAGCTCCCCTTTGCTCATTACCGCAATGCGGCTGGCAACAGTCATCGCCTCTTCTTGGTCGTGAGTCACAATCATAAAGGTCATACCCAATTGCTCTTGTAAATTCATTAATTCAAACTGAGTTTGCTCACGTAACTTCTTATCCAACGCTCCTAACGGCTCATCAAGCAATAATAATTTAGGCTTTTTTGCTAACGACCGAGCTAATGCCACACGCTGGCGCTGACCTCCAGACAGTTGCTCTGGCTTGCGTTTAGTAAACTGTTGCAACTGAACCAGCTGAATCAGCTCCTCTACTCTATCTTTAATCTCAGCTTTTGATTTACCTTCTTGTTTTAGACCAAAGCCAATATTCTGCTCTACATTCATATGCGGAAACAACGCATAGGATTGAAACATCATATTCACGGGGCGTTGGTTGGGCGGAATATGTGAGATATCTTTCCCGCCTAACAAAATTCTACCTTCGGTAAGACCTTCAAAGCCTGCTAACAGGCGCATCATAGTAGTCTTACCACAGCCTGATGGACCAAGGAGCGCAAAAAATTCACGTTCATAGATATCTAAACTTAGATTATCTATGGCGACAAAATCTCCATAGCGCTTGGTCACATTCTGAAATTGAATTAAAGGCGTTGCATTGCTATCTGTCCAAGGTGAGAATTCACTGGATACAGAATCATAACTTTTAGCAGCAGTTGTCATTATGCTTTCTCTTGATATATCTCTAATACTCCTCATCTACTAACAAGTTACTAGATGAGGTGTGCAAATCAAAAGGACGACTCAATGAATTGCCTTTTGCTTGCCATGATGCTATTTATTGACCGCTCTTAACTTTTGTCCAAATGCGATTCAGTAAGCGCGTGTACTTAGGACCGTCGGCAGTATGGGTAAATAAATTAGCCAATGTTGCTTCATCAGGATAGATCGCCGTATCTTCAAGTACAGCCTTATCTATAAACTCTTGAGAAGCCTCATTGCCATTGGCATAGTTAACATAATTAGTGATTTTAGCCATTTGTTGTGCATCCAACATATAGTCAATAAATGCATGTGCTGCTTCTGGGTGCGGCGCATCATTAGGTATTGCCATCTGATCAAACCACATCAAAGCACCTTCTTTAGGAATGTGATATTCAACAGTTATGCCATTATCTGCTTCATCAGCACGGTCACGAGACTGTAAGATATCGCCAGACCAACCTATCGCAAAGCAAATATCGCCATTAGCTAGCGCCGAAATATATTCTGAACTGTGAAATTTACGAACAAACGGACGAATTGATAGCAATAAATCCTGAGCTTTCTCTAAATCAGCCTTCTCTGT
>CAKMZF010000080.1:0-6560 GCA_929200405.1 uncultured Gammaproteobacteria bacterium
TGCGCTAACCATTTTGCATCCTTAATTTTTGCAGATTCTTCTTCAAAAATATCGATAAATAAACCACCGATAATTTTACGTTTCTTTTCTGGATCATTAACCCCTTTTAGTGCATCAAGATATCTGTCTTCGGCATTTATACGAATAACCTTTATACCCATGTGCTCGGCAAAAGTAGCCATGACTTGGTCACCTTCGCCAAGTCTGAGCAAACCGGTGTCAACAAATACACAGGTTAATTGCTGACCTATTGCCTCGTGTAGCAATGCTGCTACTACCGACGAATCAACCCCGCCTGATAACCCTAAAATAACATGCTCATCACCGACTTGCTGACGCACATTTTGAATTTGAGTTTGAGCAATATTCTCAGTCGTCCAATTTGTCTCACAATTACAGATATCCACAACAAAGCGCTCTAAGATCTCTTTGCCTTTCACCGTGTGAGTGACTTCAGGGTGAAACTGTATGCCAAACCATGGCTTGGTGTTGTGAGCCATCGCAGCTATAGGAGCTTCTTTAGACGTGCCAATAACCGTAAAATCTGCTGGCACTTCAGTGACACGATCGCCATGACTCATCCAAACATCTAATAAACCATGACCTTCAGCATTAGTTTTGTCTTGAATGCCGCTAAACAAACTTGAGTGATTTCTGGCACGAAACTCTGCATAACCATATTCACCATTATGACCACCCTCTACTGTGCCACCAAACTGCATTGCCATGGTTTGCATGCCATAACAAACACCCAGTATTGGCATCTCCAGCGCGAACACTTCATCTGCTGCATAAGGCGCATTTTCATCCAGTACAGACTTAGGGCCGCCGGCTAAAATAATCCCTTTGGGGGAGAACTCAGTAATTAAAGCAGGACGAACATCCCAAGGCCATATCTCACAGTAAATACCGATCTCTCTTACTCTTCTGGCAATAAGTTGGGTAAATTGTGAACCGAAATCCAAAATTAGGATTTTGTGATGATGTAAAGAGTCAACAGAGCTTGCTTTGGTTTGGGAGGTCATAGTGGGAAATTTCTCACGACTTTCAAAAGCATATTGTACGGATTTCAGGCAAAAACTAAACCCCATTTAACGGGGTTCTTCATAGGAAATTGTCCCTAAGTACTTTAGTCACCCTAAGAGAGACTATATGGCTCCACAATCAGAGACAAAAACCAAATAGTTACATAAATTCTCTCGGCATTAGTAAAGCGAAAAGCAATGCATTACACTACTAACTAATATCTTTAACCACTACAGCACCATGGCAAATCTTTTTACATCAGATATTGATTTTAACAATCCCAAGCCAACCGTTAACCGAGCAAGACAACCGAAACAGAAAATCAACGCGTGGAGTACGCCAGACCATATTTTCAACGTCAGTGAACTTAATAAGACTGTGCGAGAATTATTAGAGCTTAGTTTTCCTCTGATCTGGCTCGAAGGCGAAGTTTCTAACTTATCTCGCCCTGCTTCTGGCCATTTCTACTTTTCTTTAAAAGACAATTCTGCACAAATTCGCTGTGCACTTTTTAAACAAACCGCCATGCGCACCGATGCAAAAGCACTAAAAGAAGGCAGTAAAGTGCTTTTACGAGCAAAGCTAGGATTATATGAACCCCGTGGAGATTACCAATTAATTGTCCAAGAAGTCAGGGATGCAGGTGCCGGAAATTTGCAGCTGCAATATGAACAGTTGCTCACTAAATTCAAGTCGGAGGGCTTATTTGAAGAAGCTCGGAAAAAAACACTACCGGATACTATTAAACATGTTGGGGTTATCACCTCCAGTTCAGGTGCGGCGGTGCACGATGTTATCAGCACCATTCAACGCAGGAACCCACATATCCAAGTCTCCATTTACCCCAGCATGGTGCAAGGTGACAATGCTGCAAAGACCATACAGCAGGCGATAAAACTGGCTGTACAGCATCAACAAGTAGATGTCTTGCTAATTGTTCGCGGCGGCGGCAGCATTGAGGATCTTTGGTCGTTTAATGATGAAGCCCTTGCTTACACTATAGCCGGCTGCCCTATTGCTACCATCTCTGGTGTGGGCCATGAAGTTGATGTAACCATCGCTGATTGGGTAGCTGATGTTCGTGCCCCTACTCCTACAGCAGCGGCGGAAATGGTGTCTACAGATATTAAAGATCAAATACGCCATTTTAGACAACTTAGTACAACACTAGAACATCACCAGCAACAGCGCTTGCAGAGATACAGAGTATTCTCTGATCAGCTCAATCACAGGTTGAGCTTAGTAGACCCACAAAGACGTCTACAACAAAATGCACAACGGGTAGATGAGCTTAGCTTGAGGTTACAAAAAATAGCTCAATACCAACTATTTTCTGCGAAACAAATCTTTCTGCAAACAACTAGCCGATTACAAAGAGTACCTTTGCAACAGAAAATAGACCAGTGCAATGAAAAGCAACTAACCCTCGGGGCGAAGTTGCATAATATAGTTAAACAAAAGCTGTCATCAGCAACACAGCAGCATATCAACCTCAGTCAACAGCTACACACGGTAAGTCCATTGGCGACTATTGGTCGCGGTTACGCCATAGCATTTGATACCGAAGGCAATATCTTGCGCAAAACCACAGAAGTTTGCAAAACAGATACTATTACATTAAAAGTCAGTGATGGAAATATAACTGCCAAAGTGACTGCGATAACTCCAACTAGTAGCAGTGAAGAATGCTATTAGTGATATTAGAAGGATTGCAACTACAGCCTTGGCAATTCATCTATTTCTGCGGAGTCATTGCCTTCGCGGCCGTTATCAGAGGTTATGCCGGATTCGGATTCTCTGCAGTTGTTGTTGCTGCACTATCTTTAATAATGCTTTCAAGAGAAGCAGTATCTATTGTTATTCTGCTTGAAATAGTCGCCAGCCTGCAAATGGCACCCTCTATCTGGAAATCTATCCATTGGAAGCTAGTTGGCTGCATTCTATTAGGTGCCACCTTGCTCACACCACTAGGACAAGCAATACTCGTCTATTTACCACAAAACATCATACAAACCACTATCGCAATCATCGTCATGATTGCTGTAATACTACTCTACAAAGGCTTCACACCAGCCATCCCCAACAAACCGGTGGGCTGGATATTTGTTGGTGCGGTTGCAGGTTTTTTTAATGGCATTGCGGCTTTAGGTGGCTTAGGAATAATGATTCTATTAATTAACACAGGACTATCAGCGGCAATATTAAGAGCCTCATTAGCGGCTATATTTTTCTTTATTGATTGTTATGCAAGCATTTTTGCCATACAAAATAATATCATGGATACAACAACACTCTATCGTACTTTTGCAGCAATTCCATTTTTATTCTTTGGCATAAAATTAGGTAGTTATTACTTTAACCCTGAAAATACTGACACTTATAAACGCGTTGCCTTGTTGATACTCTTTGGTTTGGCAAGTCTATTGCTAATCATCTAATGCATGGTTTAGTTAACAACATCGGTCAATTTAAAATCGTAGGATTAGCTCTGTGGTGATTGAATTTCTGAATTATGGGGCTTGTCATCTACACTTTTGCTAGTGCGCACAGCGGAAAAGCTATCTGTGCTAGCCTCATCGCTAGCAATACCAATAGCAGCTTCTTCAGTGTTGGACTTACTAAAACCACTTGTTTTATTGCCAAAGCCCTGGCGGTGCGATGGCTCTTTAGAGAAGCCATCTGTTGCGCTGATTTTCGCGACTTTTTTAGACGACTCTTGCACGGTAACTACTGTGGTATTAGGCAAATCAAATAACTCAGTATCATCATAACTGACACTAACTTTTGTATTACCACCAAGCAGACTAATACTGGGCACGATAGTACTGTTGTTAACAACTTTCTGGGTATACCCCGATTCAATACCCTGTTTAATATTACCACTAAAATACTGACTTAAAGCCTCTTCTAAAGCTTGCTCTCTATTCCCCGTCTTAGCATACCTACGCTTATAGAAGTCAATCAATATTGTCTGAGCTGCTTTTACATTTACACAAGGATCCAACGCAGTCTCATGAGTAAGACCTAGGTAGGAAAAGTTCTCATACCATATCTGTCCAAGCCCGACAGCGTAGGATTTTCCTTCAGCATCGGCTTTTTCCAGAAGCTCAACAGCTTCTTTTTTATTCGCTGGAAAATAACTCTCATAAGCAATATTTAATGCCAAAGGATTTCCAGCACTCTCTGTCATTACAATACCGAACATAGTGTCTTGAGAAACTAAAGGGGCACAAGTGGCAATTAAGTTTAATAAATTCATAATTACCCCTACTTTGGAACCCTATAAATTTCAGTCACCAGCTTATTTTCCATTTGAAATACTACATCTATAATTGAGGTAATTAATTCTTTAACTTGTAAAAATTCCATGCCCTGCCCTGTCTGACTTTCCCGGTACATGCTAGTAAGACGGATTAAAGCCTGCTCGGAATCGCCTGCATGCAAACTGGTAATACTGCCATTATGGCCGGACATAACCGCCGATAAATATTCATAAGCCTCAGCACCTCTAACCTCCGCTAACAATATCCGGTCAGGACGCATACGCAAAGTACTTTGAAACAATTCACGTGGTGAAACTTCTGCATTTAAATTACGATCAAATAACATTGACACCGTGAGCGGTTGCCTGAGAAAAAGCTCTCGTGAATCTTCAATGGTAATAAGTCTCTCATTATCAGGCACCATATCCATCAAAGCTCGGGTTAATGTCGTCTTACCACTACCGGTTGCTCCAGATATTAAGATATTCTTTTTAGTAGAAATAATGTCTTTTAAATATTCATAAGGAGACATATCTAACGTATTGGCCACTGGGCTAAACGTGCCATAATCCAAAATTTGATCTAAGGTTAAACGATTTCTATCAGGCAATCTCAAAGTCAAAGAATATGTGGGATCTGCATAAGGCGGGGCCACTATCTGTAATCTTTCGCCGGATGGCAATGTCGCAGAAAGTAATGAAACCTGTTGTTGACCCACATAGTTTGCTGTAATCGTATGCAATGATTTCATCCATTGCTCGTTGATCTCAGGGCATGGGACACAATACCAATTATTGTTTTGATACAGCCAGCATTCTTGATATTTTTGCTGAACAGCAATTTCCTCTATACCCGCATCTTTATCATCAAGCCACTGATGGAACGGACGTAAATGCATCCATATTTGTTTTGCTATATGGGTGTTCATTATTGATTGTAATGCCTATGAGCCCAGTCATAATCGTAAACATCGGTAAATAGCACATCATGCGCAACCATAATATTAAATGTATCGCCCTGATTTTTAATTATATTTGGTGGAATGTTTGCGTAATCAGCAAGCATATCTGCATAGACGCGATCCATTGCATTCTCCTCAGTGCTAAAATCCACATTAACATCTAATGTATTACTTGATAGAGCTTTCTTCGCTTCAATTTCTGCTATCAATTGAGTCATACTTGTTATTGTACTTAACAATGCAACAAATGATGCCCCTTTGAACTTTTCTAAGTAATGTCTATCAACAAGACCTCCGACACCAGACTCGCCTAAATTACCAACACCTGGACTCGCAAGGTCAATTACTACGCCGGCAGGGGTTCGCAATCTATTCCAAACTACAAACAGTCTTCCTTGCCCTAAAGCAACGGTGCCAGATTTATACTTACCTAAAACAAAGCTACCTTTGTCTATTAACACAGTTGAACCGTCAACTGAATAAACATCTCGTGAGACTTGACAAGTAATGAGTCCTGCTAAGCTACTAATAATCTTAGTTATTAGTACACAGGGCACTGTAGAGCCAGCTGTAAGGGTTAAATTAGAATGCTGCATGCGCCCAGCAAACACAGTCTCAACTTGAGATTTGCTACCTACTTGACTCTGACGGACAGTCTTTTCACTATTTCCTGATTTAACAGATATATTATTCCCCCCACCAATAGACCCTCTACTAGCTTTGCTATGCTCATCAACAAGCTTACGATAAGCATCACTTTGACGCTGATATTTAGCTAATCTGTTATCATCATCTCCTGACATTGTTGCATCAATCTCAGAAGAATCAATGTTACTTTCCCCTGAGAATGATGATTTTAATAACCTCGCTCGCCGAAGCTCATACTTACTCGGTTTCTTTTCAGCTTTGGTTTTAGGTCTTTTAGCCAGTTGCTTCTTCAGTTCTGCTAATTGCTCATTAAGCTCTGCCAATCTTTTCTGCATAGCAGAGTCATCATATGCCTGTTGAATAATTGGCGCAGGTGGGGCCTTTCTAAATATCTGCGGGCGACTAAATTCGCTCCCTTCGCCTCTTTCAGCTAATTCTTGCGCTTGACTGTTGTCTTTCTCCTTTTGACTCCGTTTCAGCTGACTCAATGGGGATTCAATGATGCCATTACTAACAAGCGTAAAAAAAACAACGGCTAAGAAAAAAATCAATGCAAACATCAACATAATAACTTTTAAAGCACGGCTGTTTTGTGAAGGCCTACTATCTACTTGGTCTGATCTTTCCATATTACTAATCTTTAAAAATAATTTATGAATCAG
>CAKMZF010000080.1:6660-12725 GCA_929200405.1 uncultured Gammaproteobacteria bacterium
GCAAAACCAAGAGGATTTCGTCTTCTTGCTCTCTCATTCATACTTTGCTCAAAAAAGTATTTAAACGTAACTGTAGAGATATAGTTCTTTTGCGTTACCGTTTGTCCTTTGGTATGGAAAACTGTGAAACGAACTTGATAGGAAACCAAGTCTTTGTCTTCAACATTGCCATTGCTTCCAAGAGAAGTGATACTATTAATCTCAACGGTTCGAGAGACTTCTTCGTTCCACTTGATCATTGGTGCAAGAGGATTCTGAGGATTATTTGCTGCTGCATAACGATTTCTTTCTTGCCCTATTGACAAAAAGTATACTTCCGTTCCATCATCTTCGATAGTATGCCAATTATAGCGCTCTCTTAGCCTGACATATTTAGCAACCCAATAGCGATTAATTGCTTCATTAGCACTAAACACTTTTGTATCAATTTTAGTTAGTACCTCTGCTTCTCCAGTTGTCTGATCCACAATAACAGGCATTGGAACAACAGTTTTCAGTGGTGTTAAGGCAAGTAATGCAATTACTGACAGAGCACATATAACTGCTGATACTATAGCAATGATCCAAGCCGTCTTTTGAGATCTCTTTGCTCTTAAGACAGCAACATCCCCCCAATCATTAATATACGGACTGAGTTGCTCTACTAATTTCTTTGTACGTTGATCATCCGGATCATCAGTATTCTTATTTTTTTTGTTAAACAAGGTGTTAACTCCAAGAAAAAGTGAAAAGTTTTAATTAAAAGAAGCCGCTCTTTTAGGGATATTTCTTATTGAATTTAAAATGTTATTTCTCTCTGCTAATTCCTGGCGCAATTGCACTCCAGGGTAGGCAATAGCATTTCCTTGTTTGTCAAACGCTTCTATTTGCTCGGAGTTAATCGCATAAAAAGATGCATCGTTACAGACAGGCAGTGCGTTTTGGTTAATAGCACAACCTGAAATAACTAATAAAAGAAATGGAGAGAAAAGTTTGAAGTATTTTTTATAAGCAGTATTTTTTTTCATAATTATCTTAAATTTATATTGTTTTAAAAATTGTCAACGTGCCAGTTGTTTGCTCATGGCTGCTTGCTGCATCCTAAAGCTTGAGGAACCATCATTATAACTTCCTGTGCTGATCGTGTTATCGGCACTATAATTAGTGGCGGTTTGGTTCGTACTGGCTATTACCGAATTCCTATCTGAATCAAACAGATAACTTCCTTGCGCAAGCTTTTCAGACCCGATACTTATCAAAGTTTGAATGCCCTGAGAAATCATTGCAGAGACATAGAATATAAAGAAATAACAAATTGCTGTAATCCCCCCAATGAGTAAAATTGGAACAGCCATCTGATATACAATAAAGCCCCCAAAGGTATCACCACCAAAGCTACCAGTTGCAAGATTTTGTAAAAAAAGATTTACTTGAGTGAGAAGTGCTGCAGAGAAGAAACAAATAACAGTTATTAAAACTACTACCTTACAAACTTGCGATATAATCGGTCTCGTCACTCTAAATAATAACAAAGGCACTATTAAAGGAAATATTGCAATAATTAAATAGGTAACAACTTGACCAAAATAAAAGAATACAAGTGCAGGGGCAATAACCAGAAATGCAGTAATGGCGATACAAAAACCAACCACTGCGCTTGCTGTTTCGAAAACAGTTGCGGAATAACGAAGCCCGTTAGATAAATCAATAAAACTCTCATAGAGTTCACTAAGTGCCACTTGGTAACTAGAAGCTAATCCATTTGAACCCATTGTGTAATAAATATTAGGCAGCTCTAATATTCTATCGAAGACGTTGACATCAATAAAACTGTAATCAGAACTCATGAGCAAAACAAGAGTTACAAGAATAATATCGTAAAAAAAGGCACTTATCGCGAAAGATCCCCATAAGATACGAATAAAAAGAAATGTTACATATAAAATAGCAAAAGTACTGACAGTTACGTTCATTATCGCAAATGAAGTTTCGGAAAAGGTATTTAGACTTCTTCTGATATTTTCAAAAATAGACTCATTAAACTCGTCTATTAAATTGGGAACTTCTACAACTATCTGAGCTCCTGCAATAGAAGATAGCAGAAGACTACATATCAGAAATGTAAGCAGCTGTAGAGTTTTCTTAGTCATTATTATATATGTAATTAATTATTTATGCTTATTTGATTTATTTTTTAACTTTTAACTCATAATCTGCAGACTCTAATTGTAATTTCAACAGCTCGGCCTCCGCTTTTGATGTTTTCAAAGCCGCAACAGTATTTGAGGCCACTAATGTACTTAAATCATTAATCATGTTAAGCGTACTTACGCTAATTACATTGCTCAATTGTAGCTGCTCCATCATGTGTGGCTCACCTGGTTGAATTTGACTCATGAGTTCTTCTATCTCGCCACGTCTAGCACCATGCCCTTCGATGACTTTTTTTGAAGTCTCTAACATTTGCTCTAAATTTTCTAATCTTTCACCTACTATTGCTAATGCTCTTGCTGATGGTGTTTCGCCTGAACCAGAAAGATCTGCCAAACCATTACTTTGAGACATGGCCGGTTGTCCTAAACAAAATATAAAACCTGAGATACTTAAAATTTTTGTTATCGAATACATTAATGACTCCTACCTAAAAAAATTAGAGCTAAGTCAAACAAGTAATGCAGATCTTAGCTCTCTAAAAAGTGCTATTTATTATGCACCATCCACAAAACCATAACCTAACGAACTAGGATCACCCATAGCCATACCAACTAAACGCATGGTATTATCATATGCGGTAAACATCATATTTGTGAATTCGTTGTACATTTCTATGGCTTCTTTAAACTGATTAATTGCCGTCATAATTGCTGAGGAATCAATCACTGGCTCTTGCGCAATCGCTTGCTGAGTTGCCATTGGGAGGGCTATAACAGCCGTAGTCAATAAGACTCTTTTTACGTTTAACGAGGAAAATAATTTACGTTTCATTTGGAAACTCCTGATTACATTTCTTTAAATAGAGCTCATACCAGTTCTCAGGCATTGCTCCGCCATTACCCTCTTCTATATCTATCAGCATGTTCTTACGCTCTTCATTCATTGAGAGAATGAACAACATTTCATCCATACCTTGCATTGATATATCCAAGGCTATATTTTCTCCACCATCTTTTTTCACATACGCTTTTCGCGCATCCAAAGGCCAATTGGAGAAAAACTCAAACTCTGACTCTGTCATTTTCATTTTCAGATAATCAGACTCATTTGCATCTGGGTTAGGTAAATATATTTTGGTTGCCGTTTGATTAATAACAGCTGCCGAGATATCGGCATTTAACGCATCTGTCGGCTGTTGTGTCGAGGCAATTAACACTGCTTCTCGCTTCCTTGCTGTTCGATACCAATCATCTAAACGCTGAGCGAAATACGGGTGCCCTAAAGGTTGCCAGAATTCTTGAAAATCAATAACAGTTGGCCGACCATCTAAACTAAGGTCGACTCGCTCAAACAGATAAGCCATGATAGAGGGACACAGTTCATCGTTATCTAAAATAGACGAAACATCTATGCCCCAGATATCAGTCATTTCGAGTTCATCTACTTCATTATCAAAAACCCAATCGTTTCGCCCTCCTTCGATCCATGGACGAAGATCTTTTGCAATATCTAAACTTTGAGGAACAAGATTGTAAAGTTTACTTAATCTTCGCTCTTTCGGCTGATCTGGATAACTTCTATATATTTCACCAATCGCCCAGTACAGTTTCTCTTTATCATCGGAATCGTATTGTCCTCCAAGCATTAACAATACTAATTCATACAAAAAACCATGATAAGGTGCTGAATAATCCAAATAGAAAGGATTAAAGCCACTCTTTATACCTCTTCTAATGCGGCGATAAGTACCACCCATTTTTAGCGTAAAAGGCCATAATCCTGCATCTTTATCAAAAATAATTACTCTAGCGTTAATGTCGTCTCTAACCGTATGTGCCATTAATACAGCTTCATAGACGGTTTTTCCTGCACCGGTTTTACCAGTTATTAAAGTGTGCCCCACATCAGCAGAATGTAAATTAAAATAGTATGGTGAGCCTGTTACTGTTTGTGAATAAGCTAGATATTCTCCCCAATGATTTCCAGATTTTTTTCCCTCAGGAGTAGCATAATTTGGAGAGAAATCAGCAAAATTATCAGACAAGATAAATGCTGAACGTGTTGATTTGGATTGATTTCCTGGAAATTGAGAAAGGTACTGTGCTGGCAGAGCTAAATCATCCCTAACTGCTTTTGCACCGGTTTGATAGAGTACATTTCTACAATCAGACATTAGCGAGCTTAATGATTTAAGGTCTGGCGCAAATACCGTAAGGACTAAGTTATGTAAGCCTGCTGTTTTCTTTCCCGATGCTATTTGGTCAATAGCCAAATCCATTTCCTTCCTAAGACTAACAGCGTCATCACCAGTATTATCATAGCGACCTCTATGAAGTTTCATCCACCTCAGTGCCGCCTCAGTCTCAATATATTGAAAGCTTTGAGAAAGGTTAAAATTGATAGAGAGATTATTTAGCTTCACTAGAGAATCACTATTCAATTGATTCATGTAATGCTTGATACTGATAGTTCCGAAGTATACAGTTCTGTCAATTTCGCGAATCTCACCATGCTCAAACCCGAAAACCATCCGAGAAGTAGACATGAGTTGATTGAAATCAAACCACCCTACAGGCATTGGTTCTTTTTGAACATAAAGTAACTGTGCGTAAGACTCAGCTAGAGAGGAAAATAATTGATTATCTCTCTTTTCAATACCTAACTGTTCAGCCCCAACACTATTGAAAGCTCTGATAAAAATATCGGCGATATTTCCAAGCTCTGTAATGCCAGTTTCTATCTCTTCTTGTGTAGGTTTTCTTTTTTTAGTACCTTTAAAGAAGAATAAATCATAAAGAACAAATACAGTATTTTGTGAAGAAAAAAGCGCTTCTCCAAATCGCAACCTATTGTAATCATGCACTAATCTCTGAGCGAAAGGAGCTGTATAATTATTTACAGCAGGTGGTGGAGATAAGCGCCGAGTTGTAGTGGTATATATCGTGATTTTTTTATTGGCGATATTGCTAAGAAATTCTTCTATGCGACGATGATTCTGATCCTTCATTCGAGCACTAGCTGTCAAGTAATCAAAACCACGAAGACTAAAGCCAATCATTAACTGACCATTATCTAACCGAATTATATTGTCAGTAATATGATGCCGAATCGGAATATATTCCGACATCGCAGTCTTATTATGAACACTCTCTTTAGCTCTAGAGAGCAAATCACTGGAAAGATCAATCATTTTTCCCATTACAATATTCCACTATGGCTCTAATGTTCTGTTTAAAACAGAGTTACCAAATTTGGGAATTTTAAACAGAAACGCCACTCTTGAAAGTAGAATGTCAAAAAACCTAATGTCATATAGCATCGTTAATCTGACAGCGGAGTAGGCCAATCCAAGAAATAAAAAAGCATATAACGATTCTGTTGTAATATAGGCCATGATAGTTAAATAAACTATTATTGCCAAGGCAACCATCGGAATACCAAATTTAGTTGCCGGTCTCGTAAAACCGGTAAATAATAGTCTGTCTTTCACTAATTTCTCCCTTAGAACAATTACTGAAGAAATTAACTGTTAAACGCTTGCATAGTTGTAACTAAATTCGGCGCAGCAAACATTCCCACGGTACCTATGACAATAAGCGCAAACCAACGCCAGCTAACAACATTAAACAAGCAAAGCATAAACACGAAGGTCAGCGCAATTGTGGCAATTGTAGTCAATATCGGACCGGTAAACCAATCTAATACTCCCGTCGCTGCATTTTCAAATGGATTAGTGTCAGTAGCTTGTGCAAAAGAAATATCAGAAACAAATAAGAAAAAGAGTGCCAAAAATAGCATTGTTGAAAAAAATCTATACTCTTTTTGATCATACTTTTGCAGACCCATAATAACTCCTTAATGCGTGTTTTTTTACTTTCGCCCCCTACCCTAGACTAATAATTTCTTTATTTCAGTAATTGATAACAATTTCT
>CAKMZF010000081.1 GCA_929200405.1 uncultured Gammaproteobacteria bacterium
TACTAGAGTCTGTCGAGGGCGGTGAAAAATGGGGTCGTTACTCTATTATCGGCCTGCCAGCCAAAGAACGTATTGTTGTCAATCGTTACCAAATTACTCTACAAAAAGACGGTGCCGATGATCAGGTTATTGAGGTTGAGAACCCCTTGGACTGGTTAGATGAATATCAACGCCAATTCTCTATTGCGCCTAACGAAGACTTGCCCGTTTTCAATGGTGGCCTTGTCGGTTATTTTGGCTATGACATCATCGCTTATGTCGAATCTCATCTGGCAAATTGGGACAAACCTGACCCGATAGGCACACCAGACATTCTTTTGCTCATTTCCCATGAATTCGCGGTGTTTGATAACCTCAGTGGCAAACTTTATCTGATCTCAGTTGTTGACCCCAAAGAAAGCAATGGCTACAACAATGCAGCCGATCGTTTAATAAAAATGCGAGACACGCTTGAGAAGCCATTAAACAGCTCGCCAACCATGAATACGGAAATCGACAATAGCCTAATGGATGCCGAAGATTTCACCTCCACCTTTACAGAGCAGGGCTACAAAGATGCTGTTAGCACAATACGGGAATATATTGCTGCTGGTGATGTATTTCAAACCGTGCCATCACAGCGCCTCAGTATTCCTTTCACAGAGCAGCCTTTAGACCTATATCGCTCATTGCGCAGCATCAACCCTTCGCCCTATATGTACTTCTTCAATATGAATGATTTTTATATTGTCGGCGGCTCACCAGAGATTCTTGCTCGCTTGGAAAACGGTGAGGTCACCGTTAGACCTATTGCTGGCACAAGACACCGAGGCAAAACTACCGCAGAGGACTTAGCGTTAGAGCAAGACTTGCTCTCGGACCCTAAGGAGCTAGCAGAACATCTCATGCTAATAGATTTGGGGAGAAATGATGTCGGTCGCATAGCCGAAACAGGAAGTGTAAAGGTGACCGCCAAGATGGCTATTGAGCGCTACTCTCATGTCATGCATATCGTCAGCAACGTGGTTGGCAAACTCAAGCCTACGCTCAGCGCCATAGACGTACTCAAGGCAACCCACCCTGCAGGAACGCTCAGTGGCGCACCAAAAATTCGGGCAATGGAAATTATTGATGAACTAGAGCCTGTTAAGCGGGGCATCTATGCTGGCGCAATCGGCTATATCTCATGGTCTGGTAATATGGATACTGCTATTGCTATTCGCACCGCGGTTATCAAAGGTGACACTCTACACATACAAGCCGGTGGCGGCATTGTGGCAGATAGCCAGCCAGACGCCGAATGGGAAGAAACCCTAAACAAGCGTCGAGCAATGTTCCGCGCCGTCAGCATGGTAAAATCCAGCGGTAACTAACGAAGAAGACTAGCAGCGGAACGTCAATTTTCTAATAGGGATGCCTTATGAAATCAATACCAGAAACAATGACAGCGGTTTTGCTAACTGGCCATGGTGGTATAGATAAGCTCGACTATCGACAGGATATTGCCGTCCCAACCCCCAAAGCCGATGAAGTGCTCATTAAAGTCGCTGCCGCTGGTATCAATAATACTGACATTAACACTCGTACAGCGTGGTACTCAAAATCGGTTACGTCAGGCACAAATGTTGGTGTTGAAGACGGCTTTTCTGATATCAATCATCAAGATGCTGCCTGGTCAGGCAGCGCTATTAACTTCCCTATCATACAAGGTGCTGATATCTGCGGCACTATTGTCAGTGTCGGTGCTGATATTGATAACAGCCGGATTGGTGAAAGGGTACTTGTTAGAGCTATGCAACGACATAGAGTCGATTACAGACCCTATGAATGTTGGACAGTTGGCTCTGAGAGTAACGGTGGTTTTGCCCAATATAGCGCTCAACCCTCTGCTGAGGCCTTTGTCATCAACTCAGACTGGCAAGACAGCGAACTGGCCTCGATCCCCTGCGCTTATTCCACCGCTGAGAATTTATTACATCGTGCTCATGTAGGGCAGGACACAAGTAATCAGCAAGTTATCTTAATCACCGGCGCCTCCGGTGGTGTTGGCTCCGCGGCAGTACAACTCGCCAAAAGACGTGGAGTCAAAATCATCGCCATAGCAGCTGATAACAAAGCTGAAGATATTAGCGCCTTAGGCGCCGATCAAGTTATTGATAGAGACGCTGATCTGATCGCAGAACTTGGTGAAGAAAGTGTCGATATCATCATTGATATTGTGGCTGGAAAACAATGGCCGGCATTTTTACAATTACTAAAGCGCGGCGGCACATATGCCACTGCAGGCGCTATCGCGGGGCCAATAGTTGAGCTTGATGTGCGAACACTCTACCTAAAAGACCTCTCGCTAATAGGCTGCACTTTTCAGGAAGATATCGTCTTTCACAACCTCATTCGCTACATTGAAAGCCATGAGATTATCCCAGCCGTCGCCAAGACCTATCCGCTATCAGATATTGCTCAGGCACAAAGCGACTTCTTAGCCAAGAAATATTCCGGCAAATTAGTCTTAGTGCCGCCGCAATAAGTCCAACGCAGCTGATTAAAACACCCAACCCTAAACCAAATACTTCACTCTATGCCAGAAATCATATTACAGTACCAAACCGATGCTAACTGGACAGAAACCGTGCTTAGCGATTTTAATGCCTTTCTGCTAGATCATGCTGCCGCTGAGAAAAAGGCCTCTAGCATGGCAATGTCTATGGTCTCACACTACCCCGACAAAATTGCCATCGTCGAAGCTATGACCGATCTCGCTGTTGAAGAGTTGGCGCATTTTAAGCAGGTTGTCCGGCTAATACTGGACCGTGGCATAACCCTAAGCGCTGATACCAAAGACCCTTATGTGGTAGAGATACGCAAACTATTCCGCCAAGGAACAAACGCTTTTTTATTAGACCGATTATTAATAGCGGGGGTGATTGAGGCACGTGGTCACGAACGTTTTGGGCTAATTGCCGAGGCATTGCCTGCAGGTAAAGACAAGCGTTTTTACGAAGCCATTACTTATTCTGAAGCCAAACATGCTGGCTTATTTATAGATCTGGCACTGCAATATTTCAGTGAAAATGAAATCTCAAACAGACTTACCGAAATCTTACAAAAAGAAGCCGAGATATGCACTGAGCTACCGCTGCGTGCCGCACTCCATTAAACCATTTATGCGATGAAAGCCAAAGCAGTTGAGCAATATCTGCAACGCTATGCGGAGCCAGAGATTGCTTGGCTAAACCACTGGCAGCCATTGAATCGGGGGCATAATTTCTCGAACTCTGTCGTTATCCCTGCCTTTAAAGAGTCTACTGAGTTTCTAGACAAGCTTTTACTGGCACCTTGGTATACGAATGATATTTTAGTTATTCTAGTTATAAATCAACCTCCTAGTCCTGCTGATCTAACAACTCAAAGCAATCTGTACAACGCTCAGCAAGCGCTATTTGATTATGCTCACCAAAAAGCAAAATCTTGCTGGCAGCAAGGAAACCTCACTTTACTAAATTATATCCACGAAGATCAAAGCGCCCGACAGCTGTTAATTGTTGATCGCTTTAGCCAACCCATTGCTATAGATCATGGCGTAGGGCTAGCCCGTAAGATTGGCGCAGACATTGCCGTTTGGTTAATACAGCAAGGTGTTATCAGTAATCCATGGATAGGCTCTACCGATGCTGATGCCACATTGCCTCACAATTACTTTCACGCGCTGAGACAAATAGAGGATGAAAAGATTGTTGGTTGTTGTTTTGACTTTCTGCATATTGCTGATGCCACTACAAGCCCCGAAGTATTAGAGGCAACACAACAGTACGAACAAGCCATGCGTTACTATGTTGCGGGGTTGACCTATGCTGGCTCTCCCTATGCACTGTTTTCTATCGGTAGCACCATCGCCTTCAGCGCTGAAGGTTATGCCAAAGTTCGCGGTTTTCCCAAAAGACCAGCTGGTGAGGACTTCTACCTGTTAAACAAATTAACCAAGATCGGCGATATCCAGCAACTATCCACAGCGACTATACTTTTAAACGCCAGACTCTCTGATAGAGTGCCCTTTGGCACCGGCGTATCAGCTGCTAAAATTATCGAAGACAATCGGCTAGGGAAACCTTTTTGCTATTATCACCCGCAGATATTCGTTGAGTTAAAAACCGTGTTGTCACATTTTGTAAAGCTATATCAGCATCAGGACACTCTCCATACTTGGCTACAATCGCTTAGCCCAATCAGTGCTCAAGCATTGCAACAACTAGGGCTACAGGCCTTTCTAGCCAAGCAGCAAAAACAGCCCAATAGCAGCGTACAATTTACAAAAAACCTACAGGACTGGTTTGATGGATTAAAAACACTGCGCTTTATCCATATCCTCAGAGATGAAATGCCAGAAGTTTATGGCAATATTCCTTTGGATGGCATAGATGACGCTTGGCAATTTCCCTTAACCTTAATAAATTGACCATTGCACTATAATTGCTCTCTAAGGGTTACTGCTACGCAGCTACGTTATATTTCTATATCTGTGTCTGAATCCTTTTGATGCTGAAATGTGCCATTTTTAAAGTGAACACTGTCTTCAATAATAGAAGCTAAAGCAGCCATACATACCAAAAATCCTGAAATAGGCACAATTGATATTGCATATTTTTTGGGCATATAATTAGGTTTAAAAACAATACTGCCTTCTTCCCATGTGAAATACCACATTTCCCAGTATTTCCCGCCCATTGTTGAAACTGCTTCAATTCCATAAATGATCATAACCACCCCTATACCAAAGATAACAACAGCCCAGAATTGTTGCACAAAGAAAGCAAACTTCACTGGTAACCAGGTATAGATCAAATCCAATGCAATATGGTTTTTGTTTCTCACAGTCAATGCAAGGGCGATAAACACTAACCAAATATTACTAAGAACCGTTAGCAAGTCACCCCATACCGGAGGATTCTCAAATACATAGCGCATAACAACAGAATAGACAGTAAAAACTACCATTAACAGAAGAAATACGGCGCAAAACCCAGTTAATATTCGTTGCACTAATTGGTCGAAAAATTTTATCTTATTTACTATTTTCATTAGTTAGAAAAACCTGATAGTCGAGGCAGGAACATGGTGATTTCTGGAACCATTATCAACACAAATAAAAGTCCAAAAAGCGCAATGAGATATGGCAGCATTGCGATAGCAACCTTCTCTAGTCTAACGTTTGCTATTGCCCCAGCAGTAAAAAAAGCAACGCCGACCGGAGGTGTTACCGACCCAATCAAAAAACCAACAACCACAACCAGTGCTGCTTGCACATCGGGATAACCAGCTTTCACCATCACATCAACTAACACCGGCCCAACGACGATAATATTTGCCGCTGAATCCATAACCATTCCCAGTAGGCAAATAAACATAACTAAGACGAGGGCAAAAAGTATTGGGCTATAGGTATAGCTTAATAGCCATTGCTCTAACTGGGTAATCGCCCCTAACGATGTCAATAGCCAACTAAATGGCCCAGAAGCTGCGATAATAATAAACACCATGGCGGAGTTATAAAAGGCGCGTACAAAAGCACTTTTACAGTTGTGCCATTTGATCGTTCGGTAAACAAATAACCCAACAAATAAAGCAATTGATGCCGTTATTGCTCCGGCCTCAACAACACCTGCTATGCCAAAAACAACGGACCCCACTAATACAATAGGGATTAGCAAAGCAAATGAGGACTTGTAACCAACTATCGCGATTGCTTTTAAACTAAACGGCTCATCGCTTCGTTCAAAGTTATTACGCTTAGCGATAATATAATTGATTAGCATCAACAAAACGCCAATCAGAATACCTGGAATAATACCGCCAGCAAACAATGCACCGACTGAAATACCGCCAGCATTGGCTAAAACAATCATCATAATGCTAGGAGGTATAATTCCACCTATAGTTGAGCTGACAGCAGTAATTGCCGCAGCAAAAGCAGGTGGATATCCCGCGCGTTTCATCGCTGGTACAAGTAAGGAGCCTACTGTCGCAGTATCCGCTACCACTGACCCATTCATTCCAGCGAAAAACATACTTACTAGCACATTAGCTTGAGCCATTGAGCCTCGCATACGCCCAATTAAGCGTTGGCTAAGTTCGACAAGTCTATCGGTGATAGTAGCGCTTGTCATAAGCTCACCTGTTAACATGAAAAAAGGTATAGCCGTTAGTGGTACAGAGTCGATGGCGCTAAACATCTGACTGGGGATCAGAATCATGGGTGCCGCATCAGTAATAAAAATATAAATCACCGGAATAATAACCATAGTGAACCCCACTGGAGCTCCCAATAAAATTAAAATTACTAGAATGAGGAGAAGAGCAATACTTTCCATGTAAACTTGATCCTTTGACCAGTTAATCCAGATAATCTCTAATGGATATATCTCTAAAAATATTTAAATATTGATAATATTAATGATATTAATAATTTAAAAGGGCACCGAAAAAGCACGAGTTATATCTATAAGATACCTGTGCCTTCTCAGAAAGAATGAAAAAGCAATCTACTTACAATGCACCGGCTGCTTTTAATTGCTCGATAAAGTCTGTCATACCCTGCTCTTCTAAGACACGAATAGCTATTTCTGGCTCAAACGTCCCTTTAGCATTAATCCAAGCGTCAATAGCACCTGCACGCCATTGTGCTAACTCTTCAGGCGTTGGGGTATACCATTCGTCTATTTCTGCTTTGATTGCAGTAACGCCATCCTCTACCCACTTTCGATCCAGAGCGCTCACTTGAGCTGCAAAGGCATCTGCAGCTGTATGTAACCACTCTCTCTCTTGATCGCTTAGCGCGTCATATTGTCTCTTATCCATTGACAACTGATTACCTGACCATGAGCCACCAATCTCTGTGTAATACTTGGACACTTCATGTAATTTAGCAATATGCTGCCAAGGTATTGCTACATATTGCCCTGAAACTACACCAGTTTGCAGACCTTGATAAAGTTGCTTCCAGTCATACGGAACAGGAACCGCTCCCCAGTTCTTAATTAGAGTATATTCTATAGGACTCTTTGTTACTCTCCACTTGATACCTTTCATATCGTCTGGTGTATGCACAGGCTTCTTCGCATTTCCTAATTGACGAAATCCACCACTGGAATATACCGTCAAACAAATGTGGCCAGATTCTTCTGCCGCAATCTCACATTGCCGTTTTGCTAACCATTCAGAAGATATACGATCTGCATCTTCAATGCTTTTAAAGATATAAGGCAAATCAAAGATTGATAACGCCGTGCCAAAGTTACCAAAGTTTGCAGTGGAACTGGTCCACAACTGCAAAAGCCCCTGATTCGCTTGTTCACCACAAGTTTGCTCACCACAGAGAGAGCCACGATAGTGTGGCTCTATTGTCATCTCTCCACCGGAGGCTTTTTCTAACGTTGGGATCAGAGCTTGATCTATTGCATCACCAATTGGCATGCCTAAGCGCCCTACTGTACCTAACTTTAAAATCGTCTCAGTCGAACCCACAACTGACATTGTCATGGTAAAAGCAATCACAGCTCCTTTTAAAAATTTCTGATAACTCATCTCATTCTCCCTTCTAATTTGTTTTTGTCGGTAATTATTTAATCAGAAACCTTACACACAGAGTAAGTGACAGAATTGAATTTTTCAGGGGACAGATTAAAAAAACAAATTAAAAATCATTGTTTTTCATAAGATAAATGATCTAAAACCATAATATTAGTGAGTAGACTCTATGCCAAATGAAACAGCTCAGCAAAACCCGACGATGAATGTATAGCAGTGATATAATAGTCAGAAATCCGGCCTTAATTTCTTGCAACTCCCAAAGCAGAGCTATCATAGACATGACAACCTTCCCCGAAAAGATCACCGATTCGGTCAAAAACCTGCTCAGTGAACCTGCCATTGCTAAGCAATTTGTCATTGATCATCAAACGCCGCAGGCACTGAAAAGCAACGTACAAACCATAGCTACATTTACCAAAGATGCCGTGGCAGACACTGCTCATCAAGTAAGCCGTGGTGTTATCCATAAGTACAGAAATCGCGTGTTATTAATTGCCAGTAGTCACTGCGCCGTGCACTGTCGTTACTGCTTTAGACAGCATTTTGACTATTCGCAGGATACATTTCAAGAAAGTGATTTACCGGAACTACAGAACTATTTGCAAGCGCATCCCGACATCAATGAAGTGATCTTTAGCGGCGGAGACCCGTTAATGCTAAGTACCACTAAGCTTGAGAAGATGTTCACCGAAATTCTCACCATCCAAACCATCCAGCGCATTCGCATACATAGCCGTATTATTACCGTACTGAGCAAGCGGATTAATCCCGAGCTTCTAGCTCTACTAAAGCGCTTCCAAAGCCAGTTGGTGCTGGTCACGCACATCAACCACGCCAATGAAGTAGATGCGCAAGCCACACAAACAATATCACAGCTAAAACAGTTGGGTTTGTGGCTGCTAAACCAGTCGGTGCTGCTTAAAGGCGTCAACGATGACCCAACGACCCTACAGGCATTATCTGAAAAACTGTTTGAAATTGGCGTACAACCCTACTACCTAAATTTATTAGACAAAGTCATTGGTGCTGAGCAATTTTATATTGCTGATACTGAGGCAGCGGAAATTTATCGTCAGTTCGCCAGCATGACATCTGGTTATCTATTGCCCAAACTGGTTAGAGATGACGGTGAGTCTGACTTTAAACGAATCGCAGCGCTATAAGCTCAGTCATGTTTTTCAGGTAGCTTTAACTTGGGCAGCTGAATATGGCAAAACAAAGTTACCAAACGAATCAAGATAATACAAACCATCGCCAGTAACATCGCACTATACTCATCCACCACCGAGCGCAACACCATATACAGCGTTAACCCCACAATAGCTGCACTGGCATAAATTTCACCTCGCAGTACCATAGGAATAGTTTGACTCAATATATCTCGGATCATACCACCTGCCACACCCGTGATAACGCCCATCACTACAGCCACAGGCGCAGTTAAACCATACTCCAAAGTTTTTTGTGCGCCCAAAACAGCAAATAACGCTAGACCAATGGCGTCAGCAATATCCAAAATTCGCAGGCGAATGCCCTTGCCCACGGTGATAAAACGTAGCGAGAAAACAGTGATGATAACCGTCAATAAAATCGTGCCGAGATACTGCAAATCAGTCGTCCAAAAAACTGGTGTAGCGCCTATCAATAAATCTCTGAGACTACCTCCACCGAGTGCGCAAACAGATGCCAATACCAAAGCACCAAAAAAATCCATTTCATTCCTTGCTGCCTGCGAAACCCCACTAATTGCCAATGTAATTGTGGCCAGCATCGTCAGTATCTGGATAAAACTTTCAAAAGGAATGGCGATAAGAATAGGCACGATCGTTATCTCTCTGCAAAAAGCAACCCTGACAAAACATCATCTTTACTTCATGAGTAAAGTGGGCTACAAAATATCGCGTCATCTCACCATATATCCCACAGGCAATCAAGCCTGACAAGATGCTATTTATAAATAGTCAGAAGTTATTTCAAAGACAGCGATAAATCTATAAACTCAATACACCTAGCCACTGGCCACCGCAGACAGAAAAGACGGAAAAGGACACTTGCATGAACTGTAATACGCTTTTACCACTACAAAGAGAAATAGAGAAATAACGCGATGAGAATGCTGCTCTCCCTTGCTCCGCTACTGTTCTCTATTCTACTCATGCAACTATCCACCGGTGGTGTAGGGCCATTAGATGCACTAAAAGGCTTAGAACATGACTTCTCCAAAGCGCAAATTGGCTACCTAGGCTCAGCACACTTTCTTGGCTTTTTTATCGGCTGTTGGTGGTCGCCAAGACTCATGGGTATTATTGGTCACTCCCGAACCTTTAGTGCATTCGCAGCCATTGGCGCCATCAGTCTATTGGCGCATGTGTTCTTTATAAATCCTTATAGTTGGAGCATGCTCAGAATAGGTTCTGGCTTCTGTGTTGCTGGCTGCTATACCGTCATCGAATCTTGGCTGCAATCCAAAGTCAGTAATGACAATCGCGGGAGAGTATTGGGCATCTATCGCATCGTCGATATAAGCGGCTCGCTTGTTGCGCAACTAATGATTGGTTTAATCGCCGGTTTAGAGCTATACATAGCCTATAACCTGCTAACTATATTGTGCTGTGCCGCATTGCTGCCGATGACACTAACCCAAGCCAAACAACCCATTGTTCCCTCTGCACCGCGCCTACAACCCAGACTAGCGATACAACTCTCTCCCCTAGCCGTCGCCTCGGTTATAGTGTCTGGGCTCACCATGGCAACCTTCCGCATGGTTGGCCCACTCTATGGTAGTGAAATGGGATTAGCACCTGGACAAATCGGCGGCTTTCTTGCCCTGTTTGTGGTTGGCGGCGCAGTTGCCCAGTTTCCTGCAGGCTGGCTAGCCGACAAATATGACCGCCGGACTATATTAATCCTCTTATCCGTATTGGCAGTTCTCAGCTCTATATTCAGTATTTTCACCGGCCCCCTCGGCTCAAACTGGTTGCTAATCAACACCGTATTCTTTGGATTTGTCACCTTCCCTATCTACTCAGTCGCCACCGCCCACGCGCATGATTTTGCCAAATCAGAACAACGAGTCTCGCTATCTGCAGCGCTGATGTTCTTTTACGCCGTTGGCGCAATCGCCAGCCCTATTATATCGGCAAGATTAATCGATATATTCGCACCCTCTGCTATGTTTGCCTTTATCGCAACTGCCCACACCATGCTCATTATCTTTGCTATCTGGAGACAACATGCCAACCGCCAGATACCGCACAAAACCCCATATCTCTACACCCCCAGAACCTCATTTACCATCGGCACCTTACTCAAGCGACTGAGAGACAAGAATGAGAAAAGCGAAGGTGACTAACCATAACAGCTACCTCAGTCTTTTCCTGGCTAAAATCCAGTTAGCTTAAATTAAAGACTGCTGGTCAGGTTCGGTGCTGGTAACTCTCTGCTGTATATTCTCAGCAGTATTATTGCGGACATTATTCACCAGATCTTCCACCGGATAGCACACCACCTCTTGCTGTTGATCAAGCTGATACTGTAGATCCGCAGTTATGCTCTGTGTTGGGTTCTCAAGATTCAACCAATCATCAATCGCATCGTGGCGCAAAATCACCGGTTGCCGATGATGAATAGCCGCGATTGGCGGCATAGGAGGTCGGGTAATCACCGCACAGCTTCTGAGCTTATTTCCCTCTGCATCCTGCCACGTCTCATACAGCCCTGCAAAAGCAAAGCAATCTTCTGATTTAGGTCGGATACAATAAGGTATTTTCTGACCGCCACTGACCAGCTCAAGCCATTCAAAATATCCACCTATCGCGATCACGCAACGCTTACCACGCGCTGCCTCACGAAACGCCGCCTTTTCGTTGATTGTTTCAGAGCGAGCATTCACGGTTTTGGTCGAGATGCTTCTATCACCTGCCCAAGGCGGTACTAATCCCCAATGAAAAGCCGCCAGTCTCCGTTTTCCAGCAGTGGTCTTGCACAACACTGGAATATTCTGCTGCGGCGTAAGATTAAAATTAGGCTGAAAATCCGGCAACTGTTGCACCGGATAATCCTGCAAAGCAACGGCTTGTGAAATAGTATCTGAGGAAACCCAAAGACGTCCGGGCATAGTAATAATCTTAATTAATAATGAAAAAAGTAATAAGCACGATATCAATAGCAATTATTTAATCTTTTCATCAAATAGTTCACCCTATAAATATGACAAGAATGATAATGAAACGCCAGTGTAATCCCCTCATTTACCACCGAACTTATAAGTAGAAAGTTCATGTTGCATTGAGCTTCATGACTGGCGTCATTCCCTCAATAGCTGAGTGTGATCCCTGATAATTATACGTCCATAACCATTGAGTGGCTAGAAGTTGCTCATGCTCAATGGATTCAAACAAATGCATACCTAACCATTCATGCCGAACTGTTCGGTTAAATTGTAAAAGTTCAGATTAGCCGATTATAAGTAAACCCAACTAAGGCAGTTACACAATTAAGTTTACTGTCTCCTCTTTTACACTAACATGAATTGAGTATATTTATGTTCAGTTCATTGTAAATTATATCTAAGTTGCAAACTCTCTTTAATTAATCTATTCAATCTTAAATTGTTTTTGGATATTTATTAAGTATTCTGTCTTATCTTTCGAAAAATATTCCTCTCTTATATATTCATCAAAAGAATAATTAAAAATATTTCTGCTATTAATACTTCTTACCACACTTTTTTTACCAAATATAACAAAATGATCCTGCCCTTCAGGAAGCCAAAAAAACAATTCTATCTTTGCTAATTCGATAAAGATATTCATATGAGAATCGTCAAAAACAATTCTCGAAACTTCTTCTATATTTTTATCTTTCATTAACTCTGGCGTATGGCCAAATTCAAATACCCAAACATTAGCATAATCTTGTTCCAGCAGTGTCATTACTGATTTAATTTCATCACCAGAAATATGCTCGGGGAATAGTTGAGATGCATAACCATACTCATATATTTTCTTGAAATCTAAGTTGTTATTCATAGAAAAGCAATTATTCATCATAATAATCTCGATTAGTTATATCTAATTTCCACTTGACGGCCATTAGGTCGCCTTATCTGAA
>CAKMZF010000082.1 GCA_929200405.1 uncultured Gammaproteobacteria bacterium
TTCGCAAAAAGCTGGCCTGAAGGTGTGCTTGAAAAGGTAAATGCTCTAGGCACTAAGTAAACTGTAAACAAACCCCGTCTCATTGGAGGAATTAATTATGTTTGAAAGAATAAAAAAATGGTACATCAATGGGGCGGAATTTATCTCCGCCATGTTACTGGCGGGGATATTTATCACATTCCTGTTTCAGATATTTACTCGATATTTACCCAATTTAGCACCTTATGTTCCAATTGAGTCCGTATCAACATGGCTAGCAGGGGTTGAGCCCCTAGGTTGGACAGTCAACTTCATCTCACTACTGTGGGTACTGCTAATATTTTTTGGTTGCTCTTTTCTAGTCAAAGATCGTGACCATGTGTCGTTTGACATTCTTTACTTATCATTACCACGAGGGGGACGACGCGTTTTTGCTCTACTGGCAGCTGTGTTTGTCGTTGTCGCAATGATTTACGCTTTCCCTGCGACTTGGGATTACGTCATGAACAACCGGTTTTTAACGATGAAAAAAATCCCTACTCTTGAAATGCCTATTTCTGGCGACAAAATTCCAATGCAATACCTGTTTATTCCTTTTATAGTATTTATGGTTGTTAGCATTTTGCGTTATCTCTACGGCATTGTGAATATTATTCGATTCGGCCCCCCTGAAGACCCAATAGAATTAATAGCAAAAGATATTGAGCCTTCTAATACTAGCGAGAAAGGAGATGTAGCATGAGCTTCGCACTAACACTTGGACTTATCGCCCTATTCATAGTGGCTGCTGTTGGCACGCCGATTGCTTATTCAATTCTTATCGCCTCTATCGTTTATTTAGGCGCCGGCGGTTTAGATATTGCTATTGCTGGTACCACCATGGTGCAGCGTATTTTTGATGGTTTCTTATTACTCGCTGTTCCATTGTTTATAGCCTCAGCAAATATTATGAATGCCGGAACTATTTCAGATAGACTTTTAAACTTCTGTATCGCCTTAGTTGGTAGATTCAAAGGCGGCTTAGGGCATGTAAATGTACTGGTTTCTTTGATCTTCTCCGGCATGTCTGGCTCTGCAGTCGCTGATGCGGCCGGCATTGGCAAAATCATTATTGAAATGATGACTAAAAACGGTCGTTATAGTCCAGGTTATGCTGCTGCAATCACCGCTGCTACGGCTACCATCGGGCCAATTATTCCACCCTCGATCCCAATGGTTTTATATGCCCTAGTTTCTGGTGCCTCAGTTGGTGCTTTGTTCTTAGCTGGTATTGTTCCCGGCCTAATTATGGCTGGCGTATTAATGATAATGAACGCATGGACGTCATCACGTCGTGGCTTTGGCAGCGAAGAGCCTGTTCCTATCTCTCAGCTTCCGGGGGTAACTGTTAAAGCATTCCCAGCATTACTTATGCCAGCAATACTATTGTTTGGTATTTATGGTGGAGCCACCACACCAACCGAAGCCGCAGCAGTTGCAGCACTATACGCTTTAATTTTAGCTGCTTTTCTTTATCGCGCTTTATCTGTAAAGTCGTTGTATCAGGTATTGATAGAAAGTGCACGTTCGTCAGCTTCTGTTGGTCTAGTTATTGGTGCCTCTATGATCTTAAACTACATCGTAGTTCAAGAGCGCATTCCAGATATGTTGACCAATGTCTTAGCCGGAGCAGACGTTAGCCCTCTGATGTTCTTGATAATGGTCAATCTGTTAGTGTTACTATTGGGCTGTATATTAGATGCGACCACTATTATCTTGGTTATTGTGCCCTTGTTCCTTCCTACTGCTGAAGCGCTGGGAATAGATTTAGTGCATTTTGGTGTGCTAATTGTTGTGAACTCGATGATTGGTCTAATCACACCACCCTATGGAATATTATTGTTTGTGATTAACGCAGTCACAGCCATTCCATTAAAAGACATTATCTCTGAGATATGGGCCTTCTTAGGCGTGTTGATGATCGCACTACTTGGCATGCTATTAATGCCTGACCTTGTTCTATGGCTACCTAGAATGTTTGGATATGATGGCTAATGTCGATATCGATTTCTACTCGCTCGATACCGGGCGAGTTGTCGGAAAAATTTTCGACACTCGCCAAGGTAGGCTTCACAGCTATAGATTTATCTGAACAAGATTTCGTTAATTTCACTGGTGATGTAACCGAAGTTGCCTCACTGGCTAATCAACACAACCTAACAATTCGCACTTTTCAGTTAGCGAATTCCAAAACACACAGCCTTGAGGAGTTACAGCAGCTATTCTCTGCTTGTGCCTCGCTATCGGTAGATGAGATGTTACTAAACTCCGCTACCATAGAAGCACTTTCCAAAGGCACTGCCACAATAGCAAAGGACTCAAGAGCACTTGTCACTGTGGCCGATATTGCTCAATCAAACAATATCGGCATCGCCTATCAGGCTGTTCCCTGGGCAAAGCGTATTAAAGATGATATTACTGCTTACCAAGTCATTAGTGAGATCAATCACCCGAAACTAAAGCTGGCATTAAACAGCAGCCTTAGCTTAGCAGGTGGTTCTAATGCTGCGAGTCTGCGCGATATTCAAGGGAAGCATGTATCTCATGTGCAACTATGTGATCGCTTATTGCGCCATCAACAACCCGACTCCCCTGCTACTGTAGGTCACCTACTACCGGGGCAAGGCTCGTTGAATCTCGCTAGCTTTATGCGTTTGTTGGCAAAAAATGGCTATCAAGGGATTTGGTCACTCGACAGCCCGCTCACTGATGAAGCGCGGGGCACGGCTGAAGTCATCGGACAGAATAGCTATAGAGCTATTCTTAATCTATTGGATGAGGCCCAACGTTCAGAGCCAGCGCTCACTGTGCATATCACAGCGCTACCACCTAGAGCCTATCCCTCTGGGTTTGAATTTGTCGAATTTGCGGTAGATGACGAGCACGCAAAAATACTGACAGATTTACTGCACACTCTAGGCTTTCGAAAAGAGCGCGAGCACATTAGCAAGCCAGTAGAGCTATGGCGCCAAGGCGCCGTCAATATTGTGGTCAATACTTCAAAAACAGGTTTTGCGGCTGATACTTTCAAACATCACGGCCCTGCTGTCTGTACGATGGGACTGCGAGTCAATGATGCTGAGCAAACTGTTGAGAGAGCCACACTCCTAGGTTCGCCTATTTTCTCACAAACCGTTGCCGAGAATGAGCTGAGCATTCCAGCCATTAAAGGCGTGGGCGGCAATGTGGTACATTTTATTGATGAGAAGTCAGACCTACATCGAATGTGGAACATTGATTTTAATGCAACCCGACGTACTAAAGCAACCCAACCGGCTGGCATACGCCGCATTGACCATATCGCCCAGACCATGCGGTATGAAGAGATGCAGCACTGGCTGCTCTATTATATCTCCACCTTTCAAATGGACAAGGTGCCCATCGTTGATGTCAGCGACCCATCAGGCATTGTTAGAAGCCAAGCGTTAGCTAGCCCAGAGGGTGAGGTACGCTTAAACTTAAACGGCGCAAGTGATAACAAAACTTTCGCCGGATCTTTCGTGGCAGATAAATCTGGCGCAGGTGTTCAGCACATCGCTTTGCTAACTGATGATATTTTTGAGACCTCTGCTTTATTGGCACTGTCAGGCTTTGAACGACTAGAAATCTCCGCCAATTATTACAGCCAGTTGTCAGAAAAATATGCCCTAGACCAAGTACTCATAGACACCCTACAAGCTGGCAATATCCTCTATGATGTCGATGACAAAACAGAATATTTTCAGATATACAGCAAAGCTATTTTTAATGGCTTTTTCTTTGAAGTAGTGCAACGCAGAAATGGCTACAGCGGTTACGGAGCGGCGAATGCTTCAACACGGCTAGCCTCACAAACAACCGTAAATCACAGTAAAAAATCGTTAAAACAGGGAGTATCGTGAATGACCACATCTACCACAGATGATGTTCGCAATTGGTGGCGCACGTCCATCATTGATATGGAACCGGGAAAGATCGCCTTTCGCGGCCATCCCATTCAAGAGCTAATCGGCAATGTTAGCTTTCCACAAATGATCTGGCTGATGGTGCGTGGAGACATGCCTACCGCTGAGCAAGCGCAACTCTTTGAGGCTGCACTAGTAGCAGGGGTGGATCATGGGCCTCAGGCACCGTCTATTGCAGCAGCCCGCATGGCAGCCACCTGTGGGGTTGGACTAAACAATGCCATGGCAACCGCGGTAAACATGCTCGGCGATGTGCATGGTGGCGCTGGCGAGCAATGTGCCGTGCTATATTTCGACATTGCTGAGCGTATTTCGCAGGGAGTCGATTTTGATCAGGCTATTATTGAAGGGCTGGATCATTGGCGCGCACAATATGGCAAAGTCATCAGTGGCTTTGGTCATCGGTTTCATAAGCCAGTAGATCCTCGTGCACCAAGACTGATGGGCTTGGTTAGAGCTGCCGCGAAAAACGGCACGGTCTCTGGGCAATTCGCAGATATTGGCGAAGCGGTGCAGGCTGAGATTGGCAGACAGCGCGGTAATCGCCCTATCGCCATGAATATTGATGGTGCGACTGCAGTTATCTTTTGTGAACTAGGCTTTCCGGCACCACTATCTCGGGGATTATTCTGTCTTTCTCGCTCAGTCGGCGCACTGTCTCACGCGTGGGAGCAAATGAACCAAGGTGGCCGCAATAAAGGTCCCATGCCGCCAGCACTTTTACCTATTTATGAAGGAAAATAAAGTTAGGAGTTAATCGTGAAACCATTTCGCATCGGGCTTATTGGCTGCGGTCGCATAAGCGATATTTATATTAAAAACTGTCAGCGATTTGATGATTTAGAGATTGTGGCTTGTGCCAGTCTCGATATTGCAGAATCCAAGACTAAAGCCGAGCAATACGACATTCCCAAGTATTGCTTACCTGAAGATATTTTTGCCGACCCAACGATAGATTGCGTGCTCAATCTTACCATACCTGCCGCCCATGCCAGCATATCATTGCAGGCTTTAGAAGCAGGGAAACATGTGTATTCAGAAAAACCTTTCGTCACAGAGCTGGCTGACGGCGAAAAGATATTACAGCTAGCCAAACAAAAAGGGCTATTAGTTGGCAATGCACCAGACACTTTTTTAGGGGGGCGCTGGCAAACCGTCAAGCGCCTACTTAACGAAGACGTAATTGGCAAACCCACTGGAGTGTCCGCTTTTGTTGGCACACATGGTGTTGAGCGGCACAATCCCAATCCAGACTTCTATTACTTGGAAGGTGGCGGCCCTTTATTAGACCTTGGTCCCTACTACCTCACTGCCATGATTTTCTTTATGGGGCCAATCTCTCGTGTAGCTGGTCTATCTCGAAAAACCTTTGAACAGCGCACAATTGAAAATGGCCCCCGCAATGGTGAGAAAATCCCTGTGGAAATAGATACTCACTCACTCAGCATGATTGAGTTTACCTCTGGTGCCATTGGCTCCATGACTATGAGCTTTGATATCTGGGACTCTGAAACTCCGCGGTTCGAGATATATGGTGAAAAAGGTACGATCTGCATTGCAGACCCAGACCCCGTGCATGGTGCTAATATTTTTCAAGGTGATGTGCTATATCGCACCCAAGAGACTTCTCGATGGACGCATCAACCCAGACCGACTGGTCGAGATCACTGGCAAATAGCTGAAAACCGGCACAGCTATAATGAAGACTCACGTGGCTTAGGTTTATTAGACCTCGCTTATGCAGCTCAAGCCAAGCGCTCACCAAGAGCCAGCGGTGAGATGGCACACCATGTCTACGAAGTGATGGAGAGCCTCTCAACCGCAGCAGACACAGGACAATATCAAACTATACATAGCAGCTGCCAAATCCCAGAAATGCTGGCAACTGATTTTCCACATAACGAGAAAATTACATAATTAAAGGAGCATTGCGTGAGTATTACCGCCCTAAAGATTGGCGACCCTTTCTTCTCCATTAGCTATATTGAAAATGAACCAGAGCATGCGATTACCGACAAAACAATCGTGCTGAATCTATCCGAGGCAGCCATACAGATTCAAGAGCAAACCCTCGGTTACCTGCAATCTGTCGTGGTCATAAACAGCGATATCCGACAACTCAATAGAGCCCTACTCATCGAAAAATTTGCCAGTCACGGTGATGATGAAGCACTATTTGATGAAGTTAAAAAACTCTGGCCTCTGGCCTATGACATTCGCAAAGAAGAGCGTCTTAAAGGCGTTAGTCACTATATGGGACCAAAAATACACATCGGCAATATAGGTTTGGGGCTCTATCACAGTGGCTCGGTACCTTTAAATGTCGGATTACATAAAGACCACCCTTGGTGTGAAGCACCTGGTTATCAGGAAGTTCACACCCAAATTGTTGGCTATGGAAAAATGCAGCAATGTCGCGAACGTGATATTGCTACACTCTATCTAGAAGAGCCAATGGCACCGGGAACTACCCATAAGCCTATGTTTGATAAGCAAGGCAACTACCCTTGGCATCAGTATGAAACCATTACCCCAAGTATTTTTATGGCCATAGAAATACTCCCTACCGCTTAAGGCAGTACTTTAACCATAGAACTACAGAATCCTATAAAACCTATTTAGACGAGAGAACCCATGGAACAGAGACTATTCTCAAATTCAATTGACGTTAACGGCGCATTTCCAACATTACAGCGGAGATTACGCCTTGGCGTTGTTGGCGGTGGACGTATTTCTGGCATGCAGGCAATGGCTGCTAGAATGAGCGATTACTGGGAGGTTGTTGCAGGGGCTTTATCTTCTGACCCGCAAAAAGCCAAAGCGCAGGGTGAAAAATGGCGCATAGAAGATGAGCGCTGCTACAGCTCATTCACAGAAATGGCGCAGGCGGAGTCCCAAAGAGAGGACGGCGTTGATGCGGTAATGATAACCACCCCTAATCATGTCCATTTTGAAGCCGCAAAAGCATTTATAGAAGCTGGTATAGACGTGCTCTGCGACAAACCGCTAACCAATGAAATAGCTGAATCTGAAGCCTTACTGACACTTGCAGAAAAACACGATGTTGTCTTTGGCGTCAGTTATACCATGTCTTGCTTTCCGATGATTCGCCAAGCCAGAGAAATAGTGCAAAGTGGTGGCATTGGCGAGATTAATCAAATCCATGTTGAGTTTATGCAAGACTGGATGGTGCCCGAAGATGTTAGTGACGCCGATCACGTTAAATGGCGCTTAGATCCCAAAAAGTCTGGCTCCACCAGCTGTGTTGGGGATATTGGTACCCATGCTGCCCACCTCGCAAGCTTTGTTTCTGGACATAAGCTGACTAATTTACGAGCAGAAATGCACGTCTGCGGTGCACCCAAGCCGCTAGAAGACACAGTGTTTATGACAACGCGCTATAGCGAGAAAATCCCCGGAACATTAATGGCAACAAGACTGGCTTCTGGCAACAGAGGCGGACTGAGGTTGCGAATTTTTGGTAGCGAAGGTGGCATAGAGTGGAGCCTTGATAATTGCGATGTTTTAAAATTCAATCGCTACGGAGAGCCTGACCAAGTGATCAGCAGAGGTCATGGACACGGCGTTAGTCCATCAGTTGAGCGACTTATTCGTGCCGGACGCGGTTTCCCCGAGGGCATTATCGAGTCATGGGCGAATTTATACACTGAGTTTGCCCTTGCTGTTGCTGCCCGTAAAGACAATCTAGCCATACCAGATGACTGGCTGGCATTCCCACAATTAGCAGAAGGCGTTGCTGGTGTTCGTTTCATAGAAGCTACGGTGGAATCTCACCAAGCCGAAGGGGCGTGGGTAAAATTGTAATCCCCCTACGCTACCAGTTTTCACAACCGCGATCTGCTTTTTAAAGGCAATAACATATAGTTATCACTCTTGAATATCTAAAAGCAGATCGTTTTGCCATACAATCCTCATTAAAGTTGATATTTTAAAAAATATATGATATTTTTCTTATCGTAATATTTTTTAACTAAAATATGTAATTGCTTTGCCTTAATTCATTTCTGGAGCAGCCTTATATGAGCAACCTTACTGAGAGTCAGGAACACGTGCCGCAGTATTCATTGGCACATTTGACGCTCATAGAATGTTCAGCGCCCGAGTTGGTTTATATCGCTGCTAGAGCTGGCTATGATGCTGTTAGTCCGCGCTTTATCCCAATGAATGTTAAGGGAGAATACGCCTGCTACCCCGCCGATAAAAAACTTGTACAAGCAACCAAGACAGCCCTTGCCTCCACAGGGTTAAGTGTCTTAGACGTTGAGCTGGCGCGAATAACTGATGATTGTGATCCCCGAAACTTTGAGGCAGCTCTAGAACTAGGCGGAGAGCTAGGCGCTAAGCGCATTATTATGAGCGCTTGGACAACCACTAGAGATGATCGCAACTTTTTAGTGGATTGCTACAGTGAAACCTGCCAAATTGCTGCTAAATACAACATTACCGTTGATCTTGAATTTCCTACTTTCTCCAGAATACGCACCCTAGATGAAGCACTCGATATCGTGAGAGCTGCCGACCAACCTAATGGCGGCATATTAGTGGATACTTTGTATGTGCACCTATCTCGGGTAGATCTTGCCGAGTTACTCCATGTACCCGCCGAGTTATTTCATTTCCTGCATATATCAGACGCCTTGCCTGGTATTGCCGACACCAGAGAAGGCATGATTCAATTAGCAAGAGATGCCCGACTTTACCCCGGTGAAGGCTGCATAGACTTCCAACGCATGATTGAGCGCATGCCGCCTTTGGACTATTCCATAGAGCTACCCAACCAAAGCCGAGTAACAGAGCTAGGGCTTGAAGAACACGCTAGGCGCTGCTTAAAACATGCAAAACAAACCTTTGGTCATGTGAAATCACAGCGCCAATAAACCAAACCCACATGCAATCTGCGCAACTCCGGCGTAGTGCTTAACTTAAAGAGGATAACCATGGCCCGCGAGCTTACCGAAGAAGACAAAAAACAAGTACATGAAATGCTAGAGCGCGGTCGTGTCGCAATGGCTCAGATCGAGGACTACTCACAGGCACAATTAGACCGTCTAGCACAGGCGATTGGTTGGTACTCCAGCAATGAAGAGACCTTCACCAAACTTGCGCAACAAGGGGTTGATGAAAGTGGCATTGGTGATCGAGAAGGTCGTCCCGGAAAGCGCTTTAAAATACACGGTGTCTTGCGTGACGCGCTCCGCCAAAAAAGCACTGGTATTGTCGAGGTAGATGAGGCTAAAGGTTTAGTAAAGTACGCTAAGCCCGCAGGTGTTGTCGCCTCACTCATTCCCATGACCAACCCCGCGTTAACACCACCGGTCACAGGTATTTATTCTGCCAAAGCGCGAAACGCTGCAATATTTTCACCACACCCACGCACACAAGGCACCACCAATGAGATGGTTAACGTCATGCGTGCTGCTTGTAAAGCGGTTGGTGCTCCAGAAGATCTTTTCCAGTGCGTACAGCAGCCATCTGTTCCTTTAACCCAATATTTAATGGAAGTCTGTGATCTAACACTAGCCACTGGCGGCAAGCCAATGGTCAAAGCCGCCTACTCATCAGGCAAACCGGCTTATGGCGTTGGTGCAGGTAACTCCTCTATCGTCATTGATGAAACTGCGGATATTGAAATAGCCGCCACCAATACCAGAATGTCAAAAACCTCAGACTTTGGCTCTGGTTGCTCAGCAGATGGCAATATTATCATCCAGAAGTCCATCTATAGTGACATGGTTGCCGCATTAAAAGCTGAAGGCGGCTACCTTTGTAATGATGAAGAGAAAGCGCTGTTGGAAAAAGCCATGTGGGATGAGAAAGGAAATCGAACCTTCCCAACGATTGCTTGCAAACCTCAGCAGACTGCCGAAGTTGCTGGCTTTTCTATCCCAGAAGATCGCAAATTTTTAATGGTTGAGAATCAAGGCCAGATAGGTTCTGAGCATAAATTCTCCAAAGAAAAACTAACAACCTTAATGGCGCTTTATCACTTCGATACTTTCGCAGACGCGCTAGACACCGTAAAAGCCATCTACGAAACAGGCGGAAAAGGTCACTCCTGTGGTATTTACTCTCACAATGATGACAATATCGATGCTCTAGCCAGAGTCGCACCGGTTAGCCGGATGATGGTTCGCCAACCACAATCTAAAGCCAACGCCGGTTCATATACCAACGGCATGCCAATGACATCAAGCCTTGGTTGCGGAATCTGGGGTGGCAACATCACCAATGAAAACGTCACCTTAAAGCACATGATGAACTACACATGGGTTAGCCGCCCTATCCCAGCAGACAAACCAACTGATGAAGAGCTATTTGGTGAGTTTTTAAACACCAAAATTAACGTCTAACTGCCAAAGGAGAACACTAATGAGCACAACAAAAACTGTCGCCGAGCATATCGTCGACTATTTGGAAAAACGAGACGTAGAGCATATATTTGGCCTATGTGGTCACACCAATATCTCGGTATTGGCAGCACTGGCAGAAAGTCCTATCGACTTTGTAACCGTTCGCCACGAACAAATAGCCAGCCATGCAGCTGATGGTTACGCACGAGTAACTGGTAAAGCCTCTGTGGTATTATCACACCTAAGTCCAGGACTAACCAACTGCGCCACTGGCGTCGCCAATGCCGCGCTAGACTGCATACCCATGGTGGTGATTGCTGGTGATATCCCGACACATTACTACGGTAAACATCCGCATCAAGAAGTCAACCTACACGCAGATGCTTCGCAATATGAAATCTATCGCCCATTTGTCAAACGAGCATGGCGTGTTGATCGTGCTGATCTCATCGCAGAAATACTAGAAAAAGCCTTCCTATTAGCAGAAAGCGGACAACCCGGCCCTGTACTAGTCAATGTTCCCATGGACATCTTCTCTGAACAGATCGTCTCAGATACTTTTGATCGCATTAAAGATAATGCCCGTCAGTTGGTCAAACCTTCCATAGACGATGAAACCGCCGCAAAGATTGTCACCAACTTAGCCGAAGCAAAAGATCCTGTGCTATACGTCGGTGGAGGAATTTTACTAGCACAGGCCTCAGAAGAGCTACAGCAATTTGCAGACCACATGCAAATACCAATAGCACACTCGCTAATGGGCAAAGGCGTACTACGTGACGACCACCCTCTCATACTCGGTATGACTGGTTTCTGGGGCACTAGTCTCACCAATGACGCTTGTCTAAACGCTGATTGGCTATTGGCAATCGGCACCCGATTTAAAGAAGCAGATTGCTCATCATGGTACCCCGGTTACACCTTCAATATCCCCGGCACCAAAGTCATGCATATTGATATAGAGCCATCAGAAATCGGCAGAAACTATCCGACTGAGATTGGCGCAATTGCAGATGCAAAATCTGCACTAAAAGTGCTCACGCGTGTGGCAAAAACACTTTACCCCGATGGTTTTAAAAAACCTGAGCTGGTCAGTAAAATTGCCGATTTCAGAAAAACCTTTACCGCCAACAACCAGCCAATGGCAACCAGCCCTGACTTCCCTATGATGCCAGAGCGAATCCTTGCTGATACTCGTAAAGCACTGCCAGAAGATGCGATTATCACCACCGATGTGGGCTGGAACAAGAATGGTGTAGGTCAGCAATTTGACATCCTAACCCCCGGCTCCATCCTAACCCCCGGTGGCTTTGCCACTATGGGCTTTGGACCACCAGCAGCGCTAGGTGCTAAACTCGCCGCACCAGAGCGTACCGTTATCTCCTTAGTTGGTGATGGTGGCTTTGGGCAAAACCCTGCCATGCTAGCCACAGCAGTAGAACTAAATTTGGGTATTATTTGGTTAGTGATGAACAACAATGCCTTCGGCACTATTGCAGGACTGCAAAAAGCCCACTACGGCTTAACCTACGGCACTACATTCCCCGGTACTGCAGCAGCGCCAAGTAATGGTCCGGACTATGCGGATATAGCCAAAGCCTACGGTGCGGATGGCATCAAAATCACCAGTGCCGAAGAACTATTGCCAGCCCTACAAGCAGCAATCGCCAGTGGTAGACCAACCGTGCTAGATGTACCAATGATCAATAACCCAACTCCAACCACTGGTCACTGGAATATCCTCGACATTTACTCACCCGATAAATACGTCTCACATGTATCAACCTAACTGATACAGCCCATGCAAGAAGGCACCTGCCTTCTTGTTTTTTGCATTAAAAAGCACTCAGAAGATTTAGTTTCTAGATACCTCATTACTGCTCATGAATTCAGTCTAATTGACAAATAGTAGTACG
>CAKMZF010000083.1 GCA_929200405.1 uncultured Gammaproteobacteria bacterium
TTGGTCAAATGGTTCCGGCTCTTGTTATACAGAGCAACCGTATCTTGCGAATAAGCTTCGTAAGTTTCTGCAAAATCTGCATAGAAGTTACTATCAACATCCGGCATATCAATGGGGTTACGTCCCTTAACCAAATGTAACGGTTTTAGTACATGAACAATCGCCATAAAAGCGTCTAAGGTTTTCTGTAATGTCTGCACTTGTTGAAAACCTTCGCTACCTTGCTCACCATCTTCTGCGGGTGGTATTCGCTTTTTATTCAACCGCTCCAAATCTAGCAGTGGTGCCACACTCTCTAACTGCTCGGCTAACTCACCCGTTTGCTTAGCCTGATCTATGGCGGTTAAGCAATAGCTGAGTATGGGCTGCTGTGGTTTCACTAGCACATTAAGTTGGTCGTGCAGTTCATCATCTGCTTCTAACTGACCGATAAAGCGGGTCAATACTTGATCTAACACCTGCACAGAGAAAACAACTGAGCCAATATATTTCTGTCGCTGCTCTTGGATTGCTTTCGGCGGGCTTGCTTTGTCTGAGGGATATAACACTTCTACGGCATAAGCATCTAGTGCTGCTTTGATAACTCCGTAATGCCCGAATAATGCCTGTGAAATATTGGTTAGCTCAGCACCTTTTATATACACGCGCTGCAAATCTGCCTCATCAAGCTGAGCTACCGCTGCTGACATATCCGCTATCATGCCGTCTGGCTTAGTGGTTGTTGCTATATATTGCTTTAGTGCTTGCAATAAAGATTGATCATCCTCAAATGCTTCGGGAATATAAGAGTTACTTTCTCGGTCACTGAGTATTTGCTTATAAAGTAAGGTAAATTTACTGAGCTTTTGCTTCCGAACTTGTGACTCAGATTTTAGAGAATTTAACTGTTGTTGGTATAAGTTAATTTGTTGATTTAAACCCTCTGTCTTTTTAGCTTTATCATCAACACCGCCCAATAATTCTTGATAAGCATCTATGCCTGTCTGCGTTAGCAGATTAGCAAAGTACGCCGGCTCAAAAGCTTCCGCAACTGCGGTAATATTTAATTTAGTCAGTGTCTCTGGTGGCGCTGTTAAAGTTAGCTCCTCATGTACTTCACATAAGCTCTGATAGTTTAGGCAGTTAGCAAAGAACTTCGGCAAATTTTCATTCATTAATCGAAACGCGATAGCCGTACCCTGTGCTTCTTCACTATACATATTTTCACGGTTTTCATGGAACCCTGAAAAGTAAGTGGTGAACTTTGCAAAGCTCTCTACCGCAGACTTATACTCCTGCCATTGATTATTGGCTTGTAAACGCGCAGGAATATCCCGAGTAATCAACTCTTTTTTATATAAATCAGCACTACCGGTAAACGCTTTTACCAACTGCTTGCGCAGTTGATTTTGCTTTTCAACCCAAAGTTTCCGCTTCTCTTCATTGGTAGCGTCAGCTTTTAACGCCATATACTCATTCTGAAATGCAGCTGCAAAGTCTTCTGGAGCTATAAACAGTTCACCCGTCTTTGGGTTCATCGGCGCACTTAGCTTTTGCTGTATATATTCCCGATGAAAATCATCTATCAAACCCTTAACAATCTGATAGTCAACAGCGCGTTGCTGATCTTTGCCCACCATCTCTTTGAGATAAGATGATTTAAAATCCGCTAATCGGTCAGCTGTCTCCCCCACTGGCTTTAATTCAAACCGCAGTGTTTTTGACACTGGATATAACTGGGTAAACTCATTAAAACTCATCTTCTTCTCCCTGTCCCTGCTCATACGTACTATGTGATCCATAACATCAACCATTGCCATAACCGCGACAAACGGCTCCTCATATATAGGCTAGATATGTCCGAACTCTCGCGAGACTGAGTGATACGGATATCCGTGAACGACATATTATCACCGTCAGTCTCATATCTCTGCTCTCGATACTCATTTTTTATTTTCATGAGATGTCCTTTCATTTCAAAATTATTAAATAAACCTTAGCACACATTCAACATAGAATCAAACATTGAGCATTGATGATATCTCTAGTATATTTATACTTGAAATTTCTACTATTGTAGATATGAGATGTAATAACGCATTAAGAAGTAAACACTTCAATCTATGCATATTATTAAAGCCCTTCTACTTTCTACTACTGTAGATAACTATTGAAAGCGATTAATAGTGAAGGGCAAAATACTAGATTTATACAAGTATGCCTCTGTTAGACAATGTGCTGTTTAGCGCTTGATAGCCACTACTGAAAATGTGTGCCAGTGCTTCATCACACCGAGTCTGGTTGGGGATTTTCGTCACGCTCGTAGAAGCGTTTTATCTCAAAGCCTGCAAATAATGCTTTAACTGGTGGCTCTGTAAGGGCTATGATTGGTGATCTATATTTGTGCGCTCAGCCGTCTTTATTCCCATAAAGTCTCCTGCAAAAATGCTTCCTGCTTTTATGCGGATAGCAAGCTTATGCATGTCTGCGAAAATTGTTCGGGGTTGGCAAAGTATAAGCGGCTATTAACAAGCACAAGGTCTGCTGCTAGGCTGTTAAGTGCTGGCTTGGGAAATTACCGAGCATATCTTTGAAGTCTTTTATCAGCAAAATTTGCTAAAAAAGCTGTATTGATTTCAGGGTTCGCCTTGCGAGTAGCTATAAAAAATGCCAAGAGCTGAGCGATCTTGGCATTACATTACTGAGGGTTTCTAGTGAAAACTTATAGTGAACTAGCTATAAAATACTTCAACCGTGCCTTTATAGGTCATCATTAGGGGTTGTCCACGGCGATCTACAGACTTAGGTGAGGCAATTTTAATCCAGCCCTCGCTGATACAGTATTCATCTACACCTATGCGCTCTTTGCCATTTAGTTTTATGCCGATTTCATGCTCAAAACACTCAGCTATATGGTGTGGGCTTTTAGGGTCTACCGATAGACGGTCGGGTAAATCTGGTTTTGATGTGGTGTCGTTCATGTCAGTGTATTATCTCGAAAGTTAGAATGATTCGCTATTGTAAAGAATCTACAACTACGGCTCAAGAACTGGCGCTGTTACCAGCTATCACGATTTGCTGTAGTTATTTGGGTTTTACTGAATTGCGTAGCTGGGTATCTCGTAATAGTCGATTCGGTAGGGGCGATTGTTGTCGCTGTAGGTCTCTATGAGTTCCCAGGGGTATTTTTTGTCATCTGGCACTCGTGCCCAGAATAGCTTGGCAGATTTGCGCCATGGGTCAAGCACTATGCCATCTTCAATGTCTTTGCCTTTGGCACTAACGACAGCGACATTATGCTCACGTAAGCCACTGCCTATGAATGCTGCCGCCCAGTGAAATGTCACGCTCTGCAAGTTTTTGCTGCGAAAGTAGCGTACAAGGTCATGGGTCCAGTGATAGCATAGCCCTCGATCTTTAGCGCCAGCATTGACCAAGCCATTGTGTAGTAACGCTGGGCTTTGCAGTTTGTAATGGTTGGCAAGATAGAGCGGATATAAGTGCGCGTCTCTGGCTATGAATTCAGCATCTGTAGCAGATATATCGCCTGCTAGTGATAACAATGCCTCTCTTAGCGCTTGTATTGAGGCACTTTGCTCTGCCGTAAGCTCTGGTGCTACTGGGCGGTTGTTTTCTATTTGAATGTTCTCATGGTGTATTGCGCCACATCCCGTGAGCAATAGGCCTACCAATAGTATGGCTGGCTTTGATAGTGACTTGAGCATTGCGGTTTTATATCTGTTGTTATTTTATTTAGCGGCCAATTTTACGGGATTTCCGCTGCTTTTTCAGCTTAAAAATGCATTAACTGCTGACTGCAATCTTGCTGATAGCGCTTTGCTTTGGCTTGGTAGTTTTCTGCCGAGGTTTTAATAGACTCTACTTCCTCATCTGTCAACTCCCGCACCACTTTCGCTGGTGAACCTAACACGAGCGAACGCGGCGGTATGACTTTGCCTGCGGTTACCATGGCATTGGCACCAATTAGCGAGTCTCTACCGATGACTGCTTTGTCTAACACCACTGCATTTATACCGATAAGCACATTGTCTTCTATTGTACAGCCATGCAGCATAGCTTTGTGACCTATGGTGACGCCTGCGCCTATGTTTAGCGGGGAGCCTTGATCGACATGCAAGACTGCGTTATCTTGGACATTGCTACCTTTGCCAATGGTTATATTGTCATCATCTGCACGAACAACTGCACCAAACCATACACTGCAATCTGACTCTAACCGCGCCTGCCCTATCACGCTGGCACTTTCTGCGATATAGACACTGGAATCCGCAAGGGATACAGAATGAGACTCTAAAGAGAATATCATATTAATTTCCGCTCATAATTTACTGTTGCCAATATGCGTATAGCTCATTCGAATCTATCATTTTGACTTAGTGTAGTTCTGATTTAAACAGTTGAGTAAAGTCTTTTGGAAAGTCTGTTGTACAGGTGTCTACACCCATATCTGCAAACTCTCGCAGTCTAAACTCATTGTTCATGGTCCAAATATTCAGATGCATGCCCTCTGCTTTGATTGCTGCGGCAACTGCTGGTATTAGCGCTTTGTAATTCACACCTAGTCCGTCGGCATTACAGGCTTTGGCTTTTGTGATGATGCTGGTGCTAAATTTCACACCTAGCTTACTGTCTACTAGAAACAACGCTCTGACCTCTGGAAGTAGCGCTTTGGCTTCACGGATAACGTCTGCACGAAAACTAATGATCGTAACAAATTCTGCTGCATCCGCAGGTAGTATTTCAGCAATTTTTTTTATGGCTTTTTTTCCGGATTTCACTTCAATGAAGAAATCTTTCTTAACGCTTTGTTTGGCAATTTCGCCAAAAGTCTGTGCTAGCGTCGGTATTGGGTGTTCACAATGTTCTTGGTCTCGAAGACGAATATTTTCTAGCTCAGCAAGGGTTGAGGATTTAATGGCAACATTTTTGTCACAGAGCCGTTTGGTGGTTTTGTCGTGGTGAACCACGACATGATTATCAGCAGATAGGTGCACATCGACTTCTATACCATCAGCACCGCTTTCCCAACCGTGCTGCATAGCTTCCATTGTGTTTTCTAAGGCTGTGCCTGCACTGCCTCTGTGACCTAATATCTTCATTTCCGTAAACTCTACTCTCTGTTGATTAGTGGCGATTGCCTGAGATTTGAGAGTTTACCGAACATGAACTCCAAAGTCTTGTGCGGAATGTATCAACCACTGCCATAGATAGTCCGCAAAACTGCGACGCACAACAACACCTAATTGACTATCTGTCTCTGCCCACATCAATACATTGGTTTTGGCAAGCAATGACTGCGCACAGTCTCCAGTGGTAAAGTGCTCTACAGAAACATCCACAGGTGTACCTTTGGCTAGCAATTCACGGGCATTTTTACCGTTTATGGTGATTGCCGTATAACCATGCGAGTTGTCAGTAACCGCTGCATGTAGACCACCAAAGCCTTTGCGCAGCGCTGCCTCTAGCTTTGCTACGGACTCACGAGGCGCGATTAGCAACCACTCATCTGGGCTAAGCCATGAGATAACATGACCTGTTTTTTCGTCATAGTTATACGTGTTTGGCTTGGTCGGCACTTCGACACCACAGGCTTTTTTTACTGCGGTTAGAAACTTGCTGTCTTCGGCATCGCCCCGAATATTCAGATAAGTCGAAAACGGCAGTTCTTGCAAAATAACGCCTGCGGCTTCTTCAGTGGCATTGCCTTGATACGCAGCTACTGCTTCTACCAAGGGACTTTCCCAAGTCACATCATCAAAAACTGCTTTGCTATTGGTTTGAGTTTGACTGCTCATCGTTGTTTTGCTCCTTCTAGATCATAAAAGGTGGTGGCACATATCTCCATCTCACAGACATTACCTAGGTGGTCTGACACCATGACTTTCTCACCATGACGTTGCTGACCGCCCTTCACTACGGCTAGTGCAATCGGGTGTCCCATTACCGGACTATAGTAACTAGAGGTGATATGACCATCCATCTTGATTGGCTCTTTGAGCGGTAAGCTTGTGAGCAATGCCACATCAGCGGCATTGGTTAAGATATGCGCGCCTTCCATGGCCACAGTTTTGCCATCAACAGGCTTCATACCCACCAACTGCTTTCGCTCTGGTGATTTCAAGTGCACGCGCTGTGCAGAGCGTTTACCGATAAACTCTTTTTTGCTGCTAAACATGCCGCCGTAACCAACATCATGCGCAGTCATAGAGCCGTCGGTTTCTTGACCAACAATGATAAAGCCTTTCTCAGCACGAACAATGTGCATAGTCTCTGTACCATAAGGTGTTATCTGATACGCTTCCCCAGCCTTAAACACCGCACTCCAGACATGGCGTGCCATATGTGCAGGCACATTGATCTCATAGGTTAGTTCACCAGAGAAACTAATCCGCATGATGCGGCATGGCGCTCCGGCAACTGTACCATCTTGGAAAGACATGAATGGAAATGCTTCCGAGTCAAAGTCAACGTCTGAACATAATGACTCAACGATTTTACGCGAGTCTGGTCCATTGACACTGATTGTCGCCCAATGGTCGGTAACGCTGGTTAAGTATACTTTTAGCTCTGGCCATTCTGTCTGCAACCATAGTTCTAAGTGGTTTAACACTGCTGCGGCACCACCAGTGGTGGTGGTCATTAGGTAATGGTTTTCTCCCAAACAGGTGGTTACCCCATCATCCATAATAAAACCGGCATCGTTTAGCATAATGCCATAACGACATCTACCCGGTTTTAGCAGCTTAAAGCCGTTAATATAAACTCGGTTCAAGAATTCGGCAGCATCTGGCCCTTGAATATCAATTTTGCCCAATGTCGAGGCATCAAGTACTGCCACATTGCTATGAATAATTGTGCTTTCTCTTTTGGTTGCCGCATGCATATCTTCGCTTGCATCTGGGTAATACCAAGCACGCTTCCATTGACCTACATCTTCCCATGTCGCGCCCATTGAAGTATGCCATGCATGCATTGGGGTTTTGCGAATTGGATCAAATAGGTCATCCAAATTGCTGCCAGCCATTGCCCCCATTGAAGTTGGGGTATATAGCGGACGGAATGTAGTGGTGCCAGTCTCAGGAATACTTTGCCCTAGCGCTTCTGCCAAAATCGCCATGCCATTGATATTGCCCATCTTACCTTGGTCGGTACCAAAGCCCATGGCAGTATAGCGCTTAACATGCTCTACTGAGTGGAAACCTTCGCGTACCGCCAAGCGGATATCCGCTGCGCTGGTGTCATTTTGATAGTCCACAAATGCCTTTGGCGAACGCTCCGGTGTGGTGTTCTGTGGCACTAGCCACATTGCGGAGACGCGCATATCAGCCGTTTCTGACTCCGCCGCTGGGATAAACCCAAGCTCAGCTGTGGCTGTCGAGTTGAGCTTCTGTGCTGCGGACAAACCACCAGCAAAACCTTCATTTATTGACTCATATAAGTCAAAGCTGCCATTACAGCTACCTACGGAAACTTGGCGCTGCGGGCTACTGTCTGGAACAAAGCAAAGTTTTTCATCATCCCAACGGTTTTTGCCACCGGTGTGAGAATGCAAATGCACGGCTGGGTTCCAACCACCGCTAACCGCGATTAAGTCCACTTCCTGCTGCTGCTTGTCTTGCACCACGCCACGACCATCTGGAGTTAGCTGCTGTATAACCGCTTCTTTTACATGCTTGCCGCCTTTGGCTTTGGTCACCACATAGCCTTTTAGCACATCTGCACCCTGTGCTGTCGCTTGTGCGATTAGTGGATGCTCGGCATCAGCTCGGCTGTCTACTACCTGCACTTCCATTCCTGCAGATAACATTGCCATCGCGCTGCTATAGGCATTGTCATTATTGGTAAATAGCACGGCTTTGTTGCCCGGCTTTACTGCATAACGGTTAATATAGGTCTCTACTGCACCAGCCAACAAGGTACCTGGTAAGTCATTGTAGCCATAGATCATTGGTCGTTCAAAGGCACCCTGAGCCAAAACAACTTCTCTGGCACGGACTTTCCATAGCCGTTCACGCACGCCCTCTCTATCACTTTCTGACAAATGATCATGACGGCGCTCAACGACTGTCAGGAAGTTATGATCGTAATAACCAATCGCAGTTGAGCGGGTTAATATCTGTACCTTAGGGTTATCACGCAATTCTGCTTCTACAGACTTTGCCCAATCATAAGCACTCATGCTATTTATCTGGCGTTGTTCTGCCAATAAACCGCCGCCTAGCTCTGCTTGATCATCTACCAATAGTATCTGAGCACCTGCCCGTGAGGCTGCTAATGCCGCGGCCAAGCCTGCTGCACCAGCGCCCACCACCATAACTTCGGCATGTTTATGGACATGCTCATAGCGATCAGGGTCTGGTTCATTAGGAATAGTTCCCAAGCCAGCAGAGGCACGGATGCGCTCTTCATAAAAATGCCATGCTTTAGCAGGCCATTTAAAGGTTTTATAGTAGAAGCCTGCTGGCAATAAACGACTGGCATATTGGTTTACTGCCATTACATCAAAATCTACACTGGGCCAGCAGTTAACACTGTTAGCAACCAAGCCACTGTATAGCTCAGTTTGCGTTGCCCTAACGTTTGGTATGGTGCGGCTGCCCTCACCCAACTGCACTAATGCATTCGGATCTTCTGCGCCTTGACCAATAATACCGCGTGGACGGTGATACTTAAAACTACGGCCAATTAAGTGCTGACCATTCGCCAACAATGCCGACGCTAAGGTATCACCAGCAAAACCAGAAAGCGTTTTACCATTGAATTGAAATGACAGTGGCGCATCACGATTGACTATGCCACCTTGGGGTAAACGATATTGACTCATGCTTTCACCTCACTGCTCTCAACAGTCGCTTGGTTCGCGCTTTGGTCATCTGTCAATAAAAATGCAGGCTTTGGCTCATCAACTTTATACACGGCTTTTATCTCATAGGTGACGGTGTCTCTCGCCACGTTAAACCATTTGCGGCAACCACTGCTGTGCTGCCACTGTTCAAAATGCAAACCCTTGGGGTTACTGCGATGGTGCAAATAATCGGTCCACTGCGCATCATCTAGCGCATAGGGGTCTTCTGGGCGGATAATATGCGCCTCACCTGTGCAATGAAACTCACTCTCATCACGCAATCCGCACCAAGGACAATCTATCTCATACATACTTTTACCTTATCTGTTTGGATTAGTGGGCAACGCCAGCGGCGCCATGTTCATCAATCAGTTTGCCAGTCACAAAACGATCTAGTGAAAACGCAGCATTTAGATCATGCGGCTCACCGGTCGCCAATGTATGGGCAAACACCCAACCAGAACCAGTAGTCGCTTTAAAACCGCCAGTTCCCCAACCACAGTTGATAAATAAGTTCCGCACAGGGGTTTTACTGATAATAGGACAAGCATCTGGCGCAGTGTCAACAATACCGCCCCACTGGCGCATCATCCGCACCCGACGGAAAATAGGATACAACTCACAAATCGCTTCCATAGTATGCTCAATCACTTGAAAGCTGCCGCGCTGACCATAGCCAACGTAGCTATCAATACCAGCACCAATAACCAACTCACCTTTGTCAGATTGGCTAACATAAGCATGTACTGCGTTTGACATAATTACCGTATCAACCAACGGTTTAAGCGGTTCAGAAACCAACGCCTGCAAAGGGTGCGACTCGATTGGCAAGCGGAAACCTGCTTTTTCTGCCATTACACCAGAATGCCCAGCGGTTACGATGCCAACCTTAGACGCCATAATCTGGCCTTTGGTAGTCTCTACGCCAGTCACTGTGTCACCATCTTTTAAGAAATTCAGAACCTCACAGTTCTGGATAATATCAATACCCATCGCATCACAGGCACGGGCATAGCCCCAAGCCACGGCATCATGCCTTGCCACACCACCTCTTGGCTGGAAAGATGCGCCCATGACCGGATAGCGAGTGTTGTTAATTTTCATAAACGGCACGCGCTGGCTAATCTCTTCTGGGGTGAGGATAACCGCATCAACCCCATTCAGATTGTTTGCCGTAACACGGCGCTGTACTTCACGCATGTCACCTAAGCTATGTGCCAAATTCATCACCCCACGCTGACTAAACATCACATTATAGTTGATGTCTTTGGTTAGCCCTTCCCAGAGTTTGAGTGATTTTTCATACAAATGCGCCGACTCATCCCAGAGATAGTTAGAGCGCACAATCGTGGTATTACGACCGGTATTGCCGCCGCCTAACCAACCTTTTTCTATAACGGCGACATTGGTAATGCCATGTACCTTGCCCAGATAATAAGCCGTCGCCAAACCATGCCCCCCTGCACCAACAATAATCACATCATATTGTTTTTTGGGAACAGGACTACGCCAATGCTGCTGCCAATTCTCGTGATACGTCATCGAGTTACGCAACAGACTAAAGATAGAAAAATTTTGCATTGAGTGTTTTCCGTAAACCAGTTATAAGCTGACGCAATACGCCAACTTCATAATATTTCGGAAAGATTGTTTCATAGCCCAAAGGGATGAACAAGCTTTGGAGCGACATTTATTAGCTTGTTTGGGCGATGATTGCGCTGACTGAAACCAACCAGCTCGAAAATCAGCAAAGCAGTATGATTTCCCCTCTAAATCGCAGATTACTTTCGAGTTTTACTTCCAGCTCTACGCTCTAAAGCTATACCTCTAACTGCATCAACCAACGCTTGCTAAAGAAATAATATACCCAAAATAGCACCTTAACGCCCTCTGCTGCCAATAATATCACCACAATCCATATGACATCCCATTGCAAATAAAACGCTGCATAAAAAGCCAATGGCAATGCCACCAACCAATTAGCGGTGATATCTGATGCCAAATTGATAGCATTAGCACCACCTGCGCGCAGAATCCCAGTAAACATAACCCTATTCAAAGCATTAATCGGCATCGTAATCGCAATGACAGTCACACTACTGGCAACAACCGCTTTAGTAGCATCGGTTATACCCGTGAAGCAATTCACATAAAAATCTGACAGCAACAGCACCACAGCAGACATTACACAACCCAATGCAAAAGAAAAACCTGTGGAATACTTAGCCCGATACCAAGCCTCATCTGTGTTATTGCTACCCAAACTCTGGCCTACCGTCATACCAGCCGCAGAAGACACCCCAGCCAATAAAGAAAGACATAGCTCCTGCATTGGGATAAGCGTATTCCATGCCGCCAAAGCCTCAACACTAATCTGGGCAAAAATATAACTATAAAGATAAATGCCAACCGCCCAGATCGCCGCATTAAACATTAACGGCAACGCCTTAAACAAATAACGCCTGACCTGCGTTAGTTTGGGAAGCGTCAACCAATTAATCTCAAAAACCCTAACGTAATCCTCATGTCTGGATAAATAATAAAACAGCAACGCTACCCTTAACAACCTGCCAATTAAACTGCCCCACGCAGCACCAACCACGCCCATTTCAGGGAATCCATACCAGCCAAAAACCAGTACAAAACTGATCACCACATTGACCACCACCTCTAAAACCCCGCCAATCAACGGCACTTTAGGGTTATTAATCGCCCTAAATAAATAATCGATAGCCAAAATCAAAGCGCCAGTAATTAAAGTCGCGGCTGCCACCTGTAAATAACTGCTAGCAAAATTAATCACCTCAGCATCATTAACAACATAAGACAGAATTTCTCTAGGAAGCAAAGCAAACAGCAATGTAGCAGGCAATGCAATTGCCAAACTAATGAACAAAGACGTTTTAAAAACACTTCTAAAGCCCTCGGCATCATCTCTGCCAAAGCACTGCGCAAAGAACATGCCAGCACCAGAACCAATGCCGAACAAAACCATGCTAATCAGCCACAGAGACTGCCCAGCAATCCCCACCGCAGCCACCTCAGCATCACCCAACTGCCCCGTTAGATAAACATCCACAAATACCAAAGAAGTAAACAGCAACGACTGTAACCCACCAGTCACTACCTGATTTAAAAACACTCTATGAAAC
>CAKMZF010000084.1:0-1590 GCA_929200405.1 uncultured Gammaproteobacteria bacterium
TTGTTTTGCTCCATCCAAAGCTTCGCGATATCATCACCTAAAGCTGTTATTAGATTTTCTGTGATCCAGTGTTGTGTTTTGTCTAGATGGTTATCTAGTATAGATTGAACGACTTCTTCAAAATCGATTTCATTGGAGACAAGCCGTATTTTGCCTGCTGCGAAAGGGCGTGCCAGTTCTGAAAAAGGAATAATATCAATTTCATCAGCTGCGATGACTGCTTTTTCTGAGTTATTCATATGCGTTTGAATTGTCTAGTTTTGAGAAAATGTCAGAGTTTTGGGATTATTTTTTTCCAATTTTGGGCTCTGTTCGGTTAAGTAGTCTAATAATGTTAGTTTTGTGCTTTACGATTAAAAATACAGTCATAATGAGCAGAGACAATGCTAGCAAATTTGCACCATAGGTACTAATAGTAAAGATAGTTGTTGCTAAGGCAGAAACCAAGGCTGATAGTGAGGAGAATCTAGTTATTATAGCGGTAACTATCCAACATAAAGCTGCAAAAAGAAATAACTCCAAGTCTACACCTAACAGTACTCCTAGATAAGTGGCAACCCCTTTGCCTCCCAGAAAACTGAAAAAAACTGGATACAAGTGCCCTAAAAAAGCCGCTAAACCTACTATGCCTAAGAGCGGAATATCATTAATCCATATTGATGCAATGAGCACAGGAATTGTCCCTTTGAGCATATCGCCCAAAAGAGTTATAAGTGCGGCTTTTTTACCGCCGATCCTTAGCACATTTGTGGTGCCGGGGTTGTTGCTGCCTTCGCTACGAGGGTCAGCCAAGCCCATTAGTTTACAAGTGATAATTGCCGCGGAGAGTGATCCCATGAGATAAGCAATAATCGCAAATAGAAAAAGTAGCAGTGTTGAGATCATGGGTATTTATCGCTATGGCAGTTTAGGGTTGTATCAACTCGGGATCAATGGCATGATTTTAGCATCAGATGTTGCTTGTTGCAGTATATAACGCCATTGTTTTGAGGTTTTATGGTAAAAGATTATATTTTAGTTGAAGGTTTAGTCGTCAAGGCTAGCATAGGTGTCTATGAGTGGGAGCAGAAAATCGAGCAAACTCTAGTGGTGGATTTAAGTGTTGAAACTTCATTTCAACAAGCTGCTGCCGATGATAACATTGATGAAACCATAAGTTATGCATGGTTGGCAGAACAACTAAGTCTAAGAATCCAAGCGACTCACTATGCTTTATTAGAAACCTTGATTAATGAATTAAGTGATTGGCTAAAAGTGCTCAAAGGAGTTGTGGGCTTTGAGCTGACGTTACGCAAACCGGGGGCCGTTGCAAATACTGAATCTGTAGGTGTTCGTCGAGTATTTAATCGTCATTAATTAATATTCTAAGTTCCCAAAGCTATATTAGGGATTAAGCGCTATCGCTTAACCAATTTTCCTTGTTCCAAAGTGAATTGCTGATCCATTTGGTTTGCTAGTTTGAGATCATGGGTGACAAGTACCAATGCCATCCCAATGCTTTGATTTAACTCTAACAGTAGTTCAAAAATTTTCTCGGCATTTTCTTGGTCTAAATTGCCAGTGGGCTCATCCGCTAATACACAAGCAGGG
>CAKMZF010000084.1:1690-11969 GCA_929200405.1 uncultured Gammaproteobacteria bacterium
GAAGTTGGAGTATCTAATCCGCCTAACATTTGCAATAAAGTAGTTTTTCCAGATCCAGATGGGCCTATTATTGCTGTTTTATCACCTTGGTTAACCAGAAAGTCAAGGTGGTCTATAACCTTGATGCTGTGTTCGCCATCAAGAAAATGTTTACAAAGTTGTTGTGCCTGTAGGGCAGAGGGGGTCGATGGATTATTCATATCGCAAAGCCTCAGCGGGTTGGGTTCGTGATGCCGACCATGCCGGATATAGGGTAGCTAGAATAGCCAGTAAGAATGCAGAAATAGCGATAATAGCGACTTCTAATGGAATCACTTCCGAGGGTAGTGCTGAAAGATTGTAAAGAGTCGGGTCGAGAATTTGACTACCCGTCTGGATCTCGATCCAATGAACAATCGTCCCGACATTATAAGCAACCGGTAACCCCAATAATAATCCTAATATAACACCAATAAAGCCAATGATAATTCCTTGCACGATAAAAATCATCATCACTGAGCTAGGCTGCATGCCAAGCGTGCGCAGTATCGCAATATCGGTTCTTTTATCTTGTACAACCATGACCAGTGTGGAAACGATATTAAAGGCAGCGACCGTAACAATCAACATTAGAATGATGAACATTGCTGTCTTCTCAAATCTCACGGCCCGAAAATAATTTGCGTATTGGCGAGTCCAATCAGAGACTAGATATTGGTTGGGCAACGCTTTGATTACTTCTTGGGTTAAGACAGGGGCGTCCAACATATCGTCAAACTCAAGACGAATAGCGGTAACATCGGTTCCCATTCTAAATAATTTCTGAGCGTCTGCTAGATGAATAATAGAGAGGCCACTGTCTGCAGGGTGCATGCCAGAGTGGAAGATACCTGCGAGGGTAAATTGCTTTAATGTAGGAATGCGGCTTAAACCAGCACTTCTAGTTTCCGGGGTAATCACGGTAACTTTATCACCGATACTAACGCCGAGGTTCTGCGCTAGAACATCTCCCAGTAGAATATTCCATTCACCCGCTTTTAAAGCTGAGAGTGAACCTTGTTGTAAGAGGTTGCCAAGTTCAGTGACGTTTTCCTCTATTTCTGGAACAATGCCTTGAATCAACCCTCCGCTAACTGATTTAGCCGTGGAAAGCATAACTTGTTTGTCTATATAGGGTGCTGCATTTTTGACCACTTCTATGTCTTCTGCTAAAGATCGGACGTGTTTCCAATCTTTAATATTGCCATTAAAAGCAAAAACATTTGCGTGCGGTGTGAGCTTGAGTATGTTTTGGCTGACTTCTTTTTGGAAGCCACTCATCACTGAAAGTACAATGATTAATGCGGCTACACCAACGGCTAGCCCTAGCATGGAGCTTAATGAGATAAATGAAATAAATCCATTTTTACGCTTAGCGCGAGTGTATCGTAGACCAATCCAAAAGGAGAGAGGCTTAAACATAGTTACTCACTTAATTTTGTAGAAATAGTAGAGGGGATTACCTGAATAAAAAAGCACCGCTAAAAACGGTGCTTTCTTGAAGTGTAGCAAGATTGTTAGAATTTAATCCATTGTTGGTTCTTTTCAATGGTTTTCTCACCAATACCTTTGATAGACTTAAGTTCTTCGAGAGAAGTGATCTTGCCATTTTGCTCACGGTACTCAACGATTCTCTCGGCCTTAACCGGACCAATAAATGCCAGTGCTTCAAGTTCTTCTAAACTAGCTTTGTTGATATTGATTGGAGCGCTAAGTTTTACCTTGGCTTTTGACTTGCTTTTGCTTGAAGATTTCTTAGCCACTTTTGCCGGCGCGGCTACGGTGATTAGATCAGCATTTTTCTTGATGGTTGCTGCGCCAATGCCTTTGACATTAGCTAACTCATTAATGCTTTGAAACGGACCATTGGCATCTCTAAAAGCAACGATATTTTTAGCAGAAGCAGCACCAATGCCTTGCATGCCTTTTGCCATTTCAGCCGCAGAAGCAGTATTGATATTAATTAAATCACTGTTATCAGTGCTAAATAAATCATCAGCTAAACCACTGTCTTTTTTAGAAGCTTTCTTTTTAACTTTGCTGACTTTGGTTGCTTGCTTACTAGCGCTGCTAACTTCAATCTTACCAGCGTTCTTTTTCAAAGCTGCAGGACCAATGCCTTTAACCTGCGTAAGATCTTCAACTTTAGTAAAATCACCATTTGCTTTGCGATGAGCGACTATAGCCGCCGCCGCTTTTGGGCCTATGCCATTTAAGTTAGCGGCGATTTCTTTGGCAGATGCTGTATTAATGTTAATGGCGCCTGTTGAAGCCACAGTCGTCGATTTTTTGGTTTTTGTTGGTTCTTTTTTAGTTAGTTTTTTAAGATTAGAAGCGGCTTTTTTACCAAACTTAATATCTGCTTTGTTCTTAGTAACAGTAGCTTTACCTATGCCTTTAACAGCAGTTAAATCCTCTAATGATTTGAAAGGACCGTTGGCTTTTCTATGGTCAATTATTGCTTTGGCAGCTTTAGGGCCAATGCCGGTGAGTGATTCGGCAATTTCGGCTGCTGATGCAGTATTGATGTCAACAGTCTTTGCGAATGCCGCAGACCCAAAGAGTAGAGTAAGTGAAAAAAGCGAGGTTAGTATTCGTTTTGTATTCAACATAATGGTATCTCCTGTAGATTATGGCTGTATTTTAGCATTGGTGCGTAAACGATGCTTGAATTATTGGTGGCCCTGACAATGAAGTTATAAAGGAAGTTGTTGATAAATTGATGCTAAAGTCTTTGCAGGGTTTTCTGCTTGGGTGATTGGCCGACCTATAACCAGAAAATCACTGCTATTTTCTAATGCTTTATTGGGCGTCATTATCCGTGATTGATCATCACTACTAGAGTTTAGAGGACGAATACCAGGTGTGACAGTCAAAAAATCTGTTGAAGTGACAGATTTAATCATGCTTGCTTCCTGTGCTGAGCAAACCACCCCATCCAGCCCTGCTGATTGAGCCGATATTGCCCATTTTTTGACGCTATCCTTAATGGTGTCTTGGTGACCAAGTTGTTGCCATTGTGTCTGACTCATTGAGGTTAAAACTGTTACGGCAATGAGTTTGGTTGATGAAGATTCACTGCTCAGAGTATTTGCAGCGGCTTGGAGCATTTCTTCGCCACCAGAGGCATGTACGTTAGTCATCCAAACCCCTAGATTTGCAGCGGCTTTAACAGCTTTAGCAACGGTGTTTGGGATATCGTGAAATTTTAAATCTAAAAAGATTTCAAAACCCTTCGCTTGCAACTTTTCAACAATAGCAGGACCAGCAGAAGTGAATAATTCTTTACCTACTTTCAGGCGACATTGTGTGGGGGATAACTGCTCTGCTAATCGCAAAGCAACGTTGCTATTAGCAAAATCTAAGGCAACAATGATTGGGGTGTTTGCTGACATCATAATTATTTGGTCATTTTTTGATTAAAGATATAGTTGGGCGTTGATAAGGGATTGGGATAATATCCGCGAGCGGTAAAATAGAATCCCAGCTATGGCACCCCGGACAGCGCCAGCGATGCTTGACTAGTGATACACCGCATTCGCTGCATTGGTATTTGGCATCAGCGTTTAATAAAGCGCTTGCGGCATTTAACATAGCTGCTAATCGTGGATCTTTTTGCACCGAGTTTGCCCAATCAGTTCTTAGCAAGGTTTGTAGTAACAAAAAAGAAGGCGCCTTTTCTAGCGCTTTGTCTAGTGTTTCTAGTGCCTTGGAATCATCGCCTTCTTTGTGATACAGATAAGCAAGCAAAGAATGCAATCTAGGAGAAGTACTTGATTCAATATGTGTTTGCAGGAAAGCGATAAAATTTTTATTGCCCCCTAATACGGGAATGAGTTTATCAGCGGACTGTGGCAGCAGCCATGAATGTTTATTGTAAAGTGAGTTGATGCATTGACCTGCAGTGCTGGTATTACCACTGTCCACTAATTGGTATATATGCTCTAATAACGGTCTGGGTGCATCAGGATCTAAAGCCTGAGCTTTTTTTATTAATGCCTGTCTCTCTGTTAATTGTGTAGAGGCGACGGCCAGTTCACAGTGATAATGTGCCAGTTGTTTTTGCAATACAATCCCAGCACTTTCTTCAAGTTTCTCACATTGTAGAATGGCTTTTTCCCATGCCTGTTCACGCTCAAAAATACTGATAATTTTTTTGGTGGCAATAACTAATGATTCTTTATCATTGAGATTATTCTGCTCTAAGATTGCAAGGAGTAGCGTCTCAGCGCGATCAAATAATCCAGAACGAAAATAATTATCTGCCAAAGCCAATTGCACACGAGTCTTATCATTGATACTCAGGTTTGAGTTCTTGAGTAAACGATGATGAACATAAATTGCTCGATCTAACTCACCCCGACGGCAAAATAGCACAGCTAACGCAAGATGTAAGTCAACTTCATCTTGTTTAGTTTCTGCAAGTTTGGTAAATGCTTCAATAGCTTGGTCGGTACGATTTGATAGAAGATCATTTAAGGCGCGAAAATAATCAATATTTTGAGGTTTTTCTTGTTTAGTATTTCTAGCACCTAGAATATAAGCCGAGGCAGCTGCTATAGGTAGCAGAGCAAATAGCCAATAATGGGGATTAGAAAGCAGAGCAGTAAGCATTAGGTATAGGGTTTGTTTATAATATGCAAGCAATTATAGCGGAAAGTAAGTTCAGTGGTCGAAATAAGGAATTAATTTCGTCTTTAATTAATCTAAATCAAAAAAAACGCATCGATAACGATGCGTTTGAGATCACTTAAATGTCTGTGTTTACACGTTCTCTAAGTGATTTTCCCGGCTTAAAATGCGGGACAGATTTTCCTTCGAGCTTAACTTGCTCTCCTGTCTTGGGGTTTCTCCCAACTCTTGGTTCGCGATAGTGGAGGCAGAAACTGCCAAAACCTCGAATCTCAATTCTGCCACCTTCTTCTAGCTTGTTAGTCACTTGTTCAATGATTGTTCTAACAGCAGCTTCAACGGTAGGAACAGGTAGGTGTGGATACTGTAAAGCTAATGATTCAATCAGCTCTGACTTCGTCATGTAAAATCCTATTTATTTCAAGTTGTAAGCAACACTACGAGCCAAATAGACTCGGATAGTGGATCCAAAATATACAGTGAGCGCTAAAAGCTTCAGTCATATATTTATAACGCCGCAAAGGTGACGAGTAGTTGTTCACTACTCGTCTAGATCGAGCTATTATGACTCGTCGTTGCCTTTAAGCTTAGCTTGAAGTAACTCGCCGAAAGATGACCCAGATGAGGTGCTATTTTGATATTGCGCCATCACTTCGTCGCTTTCCGCTTTGTCTTTTGCACGGATAGAAAGGCTAATCATACGGCTTTTCTTGTCGATGTTTACAAACTTAGCTTCAACTTCGTCTCCAACTTTTAGCTCAGTAGAGGCATCTTCAATACGAGCGTCTGAAATTTCAGAAACACGGATGTAGCCTTCCACTTCGTCAGCTAGATGTACTTTGGCACCTTTTGCATCAACTTCAGTGATTGAGCCAGTTACGATACTGCCACGTGGGTGCTCAGCAAGATAAGTTGAGAATGGGTCTTGATCTAATTGTTTAACACCAAGCGAAATGCGCTCACGTTCAGCATCTACAGCCAAAACAAGTGCTTCAATCTCTTGACCTTTTTTGTATTCACGAACCGCTTCTTCGCCAGTGATATTCCAAGAAATATCAGATAAGTGGACTAGACCATCGATATCACCGTCTAAACCAATGAAGATACCGAAATCTGTGATTGATTTGATTGTACCAGTGATGCGATCGCCTTTGTTATAACGGCCAGCAAACTCATTCCATGGATTCTCTTTACATTGTTTCATGCCAAGAGAAATACGACGCTTTTCTTCGTCAATCTGCAAGATAGCAACTTCGACTTCTTCGCCTAAAGTCAGTAGCTTGTTCGGGTTAACGTTTTTGTTAGTCCAGTCCATTTCTGAAACGTGAACAAGACCTTCAACGCCTTCCTCAAGCTCTACGAAAGCACCGTAGTCAGTGATATTGGTGACTTTTCCGAATAGACGATGACCCTCTGGGTAACGACGTTGGATCTCAATCCATGGATCATCTCCATTTTGCTTTAAGCCAAGCGATACACGGTTACGTTCTTTTTCAAAACGTAAAACCACTAGATCTAGTTCGTCGCCAATGGCAATCATCTCTGATGGATGCTTAATGCGCTTCCAAGACATATCAGTGATGTGGAGTAGGCCATCGATGCCGCCTAAATCAACGAATGCACCATAATCAGTAAGGTTCTTTACAACACCTTTTACTTTTAGGCCTTCAGCTAGGTTGTTTAGCAACTCTTCACGCTCTGCGCTGTACTCGTTTTCTACAACAGCACGGCGAGATACAACAACGTTGTTACGACGTTGGTCAAGCTTAATGACCTTAAGGTCAATTTCTTTGCCCTCTAAGTGACTGATGTCACGTAATGGACGCACATCAACTAATGAGCCAGGTAAGAATGCACGAATGCCTTCAACATCAACAGTGAAACCGCCTTTGACTTTACCGTTAATGACACCTTGAACGATATCGCCAGCGACTTGTGCAGCTTCTAGTACTACCCAAGCTTTCATGCGCTTAGCTTTCTCACGTGAGAGTTTAGTCTCACCAAAACCATCTTCGATAGCTTCTAAGGCAACTTCAACTTCGTCGCCTACTTCAACTTCTACAACGCCTTCAGTATTTTTAAACTGATCGGCTGGGATGATACCTTCTGACTTTAGACCAACGTTGACAGTGAGTGTCTCACGATCTTTGGCAACGACTGTTCCGATTACAAGGGTACCGGGGATAAACTTTTCAGCTTCTAGGCTTTGTTCAAATAATTCAGCAAAACTTTCTGACATTAAAATAATCTCTTGATAAGTGCTAGGCTGTGCTAACACTGCTAGTTAACTAGCGGTTCGTTTAACAAAAGCGTGTCTTTGGAGACAGCGCCATACTTAGGTGATAGACAGGTGGTGCTAAGAGTTTAATCAAAAATTTGACAAGTCTTTAGCCAACTCTGGATATCGGGTACTTATATAGGTAGCGGCTTTTGCCAATACTTCGGAAATGGATAAATCTGAGGTATCTACAATATAAGCATCATCTGCGGGGACAAGAGGCGCAACTTTTCGATTTCTATCTCTATCGTCACGATCTTTTATCTCTACGAGAAGCGCGCGAAGATTAGCATCAATTCCTTTTTCCTTCAACTGTTTATAGCGCCTATCTGCTCTAATTTCCACCGAAGCGTCTAAAAAAAGTTTGCAGGCTGCTGTTGGGAAGATAATAGTGCCCATATCACGACCATCAGCAATTAGCCCTGGTGGTCGAGAAAAGCTATGCTGTAGATCGACTAAGGCATCTCTAATTGGCTGATGAATAGCTATTTGAGAAGCATAATTACCGCAGATCTCGGTACGGATATCTGTCGTATAGTCTTGGTCATTAACAAAAACATATAGTTTGTCGTTATCTGCGGTAAAGCGAATGTCTAGTTGTTTGGTCATCGCAACGAGCTCGTCAATATGATCAAAAGCAATATTCTGACGATGGGCAGATAAGCCAACAATTCGGTACAAGCTGCCACTGTCTAATATATGCCAGCCCAATGTCTTGGCTAAGGCAATAGCAACGGTACCTTTGCCTACACCGGCGGGACCATCAATGCAGATGATAGGGGATGTATTAGAAGTTTTGCTGTACAAAGGCTCGTTACTATCAGTCATGGTGTTTATCTACACTTCAGATTGGTTTGTTAGGGGACGGTTAAAGCAAGGCGTCTCGCGCTGTTTTGGCATTTCTGAATCTCGCTTCAATAGCTACGGCATTGTTATTTTTGATATCTGCGGTCAGCTCGTCTAACTCCTGCCGGTATACTGCCAGCATTTCTAATATCGCCGTTTTGTTGAGCAGCGCGACATCTCGCCACATAATTGGATCAGAGGAGGCAATGCGCGTGAAATCTCTAAATCCTCCAGCAGCAAATTTAAAAATTTCCTGCTTGTCAGATTTTTTTGCTAAGGCATCCACTAATGTATAGGCAAGCATATGGGGGAGGTGGCTGGTGGCAGCGAACAAAGAGTCGTGGTGACTGATGTCCATAGTCGCGACCTTGGCACCACAAATCTCCCACATCGTTTGTACGGTCGTCATGGCAGTGCTATCCGTAGATGGCAGGGGAGTCAATACACAGGCACGATTTTCAAATAGCGTTGCAAATCCAGCTCGAACGCCATTATGTTCAGTGCCAGAGATGGGGTGGCCGGGAACAAAATTAGTTGGCGTTTTGCCATCAGTGGTGGCACGAAATGCGTCAACGACACTTTGTTTTGCGCTAGCAACATCCGTGATTACGGTATCTGCTGAAATCAATGGTAAAGCCTGAGAGACGATAGAATCAATAGCACCCATTGGCACTGATATGATGACAATATCTGCGTTCTCAAAACTGGCACCATCGATAGTGCCAATTTCATCAATTACCCCTAAAGTTTGGCCATCCATTAACATATCAGGATTATTGTCGATGCCGACAATGGTTTCGACTGCTTGTTTGGTTTTAAGGGCGCGGGCTATTGAGCTGCCAATAAGACCAAGACCTATGATAACAATCTTATTAAAAAGTGGTTGTTGCATTGCTGTAGTTGTTTCGGTCATTAAAGGCTCTTTAGGTCTTCCAGCACTTGGTCTAGTAAACGAATGAATGTTTGATTTTCAGTTTCACTGCCGATGGTTACCCGAAGATGGTAAAGCAGCTCATAGCTATCAAGGTCTCTGATAATCATGCCTTTTTTAAGCAACTGTTCAAACACTTGCTTGCCAAGATAAGGCGTGGTGAAACAGAGAAAATTGGCTTGAGAAGGCAGTGGTTGTAAGCCTCTTTGGTTGAGTTGATCAGTCAACCAAGCTCGTCCTCTAGCATTTTGATTGGTGCTGTATTCAATAAATTCAGCATCGGATAATGCAGCAACGCCTGATATTTGCGCAAGACTATTGACGTTAAATGGCTGTCTTATGCGGTTGAGTATATCGCTAATGGCAGGGCTAGAAACGCCATAGCCGATACGCAGACCCGGGAGTCCATATAATTTGGAAAAAGTTCTGGTTACCACTAAGTTGGGAAACTCGTTAATCCATTTAATGGCACTGTGGTAGCCCGGCTGATCTACATATTCAAAGTATGCCTCATCGACTAATACCACTGTTTGAGCTGGTACTTGCTTTAAGAAAGCAAATAATGTATCCGGCTGAATCACCCCGCCTGTTGGATTGTTGGGATTGGCAATAAAGACTAATTTGGTTTTCTCTGTAATTGCTCGCAGAAAAGCATCGAGATCATGGCCTAAACCATTTGTCTCATGGTCTTGAGGAAGCGCTGGTATTTCACTAATATCGGCACCTAGCGCCATAGAGACCAGCTTATAGACTTCAAAAGCATGTTTAGAGAACACGACATGATCGTTCTCAGAGACAAAAGCATGGGCAAGCATCTCTATCACATCATCTGAGCCATTGCCTAGTGTAATGTTCTCAATGGGCTGGGCGATAGTTTCACTAATCGCTTGTTTTAGTGCAGCGCCTTTGCCATCGGGATAGCGGAATAGCGTGCTGGTATTATTGGCTATTGCCGCCAGCGCTTTAGGGCTGCTGCCAAACGGGTTCTCGTTGGAGGCCAGCTTAATAATAGAAGTTAAGCCATATTCCTGAGCCACTTCATGCGCAGGCTTACCAGGTTTATAAGGTTTAATTTGATTAATACCGGGCTTTGCCTGTTTAAAAAAAATTGAATTGTTGGTCATATCAATTACGGTGCAGTAAGCGTTTAAGAATTTGGGTAAGTCACGATAGCCGTGCTAAGGTCGCTATCAAAGTGTGGATAATATCCTAAAAGATGAATGGAAAAACCATCGTTTTGGAGCCACGCTAAAATATCATCAGAAGGAGTGTCGCCATCGTGCGTTAGAAAATAACCAATGGTTTTATTGGTTTCTACTATCTCGGCGAAATCAGTATTGGTTTGTGGCACATGCTTAACCATTTCAGCGATAGAATCCGATAGGGCTGAATTCTTTTGTGAGGTAGCGTCCGAGTCAGGTGCTTCTATCCAGTAGAGTGTTTTATCAAGTGTCTTGGTTGATAAAACATGGCACAAACCGACCACGAGATAATCTTGATGATATTGATTCTGCGGAAAATGGATTCGTCCCTTAATGATGAGTTCAGGCACGCTTGTTGATTGTAGAAGTTCC
>CAKMZF010000085.1:0-8885 GCA_929200405.1 uncultured Gammaproteobacteria bacterium
GCGTGCATAATTTTCTTTAGTGTTTTTGCTTCCATTTCTTCAACACCTAGTGGCACATTGGCAAAATAGCGAAGTTTACTGATTGCTTTGGCATCAAAAGCCGAGCGAACGGCAGATTTAGTGGCTATTGGCATTAGGTCTATACCATTTTTTACCGCAGCGATCGCGCCACTCTTTTCAGACATTAAAGTGATAATTTCAGGCTGTAATACAAAATTTATCCACTTGTAGGCGGCATCATCGGCTTTACCATTTCTGGGTAAGGTAAATGTGTCTATCCAAGCCAAAGCTCCTTCCTTGGGGGGAATATAGCGTATATCTGGGTTTTGAGCGTACAGTCTATAGGCAGTGTTGTCCCATGTGTCTGAGATGACGACTTCATTGCTTAAAACTAGATCCGCTAAATTGTGTCCATTGGTCCAGTAGGTATTTATATTATCTTTACAACTGATTATTTTATCAGCAACCTCATCTAATAGTTGCTGATACTCCTCTAGATTGTGATAGGTTTTGAATGGATTTTTCCCTATAGCAAAAGCAAAACCCAGTAGGATAGTGCGCTTAATTCGCATAGATGCTTTCCCTTTGAATCTTGGATCGCAAATATCGGTCCAACTATTGACATTCTTGGCTTTTGAACTGTTAATCAAAAGTCCAGATGTTCCCCAGAAGTGAGGAATGGAATATTGTTTGCCATCAATAACGGTATTGTTTTTAACACTAGTTAATAAAGCCTCGTCAATAGAGGATATATTGATTCTTGATAGGTCTATGGGCTTATAGAGATCGTGGATTAGCTGTACCGAATAAACGCGATCATGACTAGGTTGTACAAGATCAAAGCCATTGGCGTCAGTTTCCTGTAAATTTTCAACAAAACCTTCATTGTTGCTAATAGTAACCTCGACTTGTATGTCAGGATATTTTTGTTCAAATAGGTTGACGACTTGCTCTGAGGCATAACTGTCCCAAGTTAATAGTCTAAGTTTTTCGGCACTTACATTCTGGGAAAACAGCAACAAAAAGCTCCAAAGGGCACAGAAGTAATGAGTTTTTTTCACAATAGCTCCTTACAATGTGAAGCGATATAAATTGGCTTCATATTTCATGAGTAATAAATTGGTTACTTATAGTTAATGTTTTGTAAATTACTATGTTTTATGGCAGAAGACAACGAAACTGAGGTGTTAAATTTGTTTACGCCAGTGTTTAGTTAAGAGATAAAGGGGTTTAACTTGATTTTAAAATTTGCTTGAAAGCACTGTATTTCAAGGTCTGGCAATGTTTTTTTCGTTGAAAATATGCCGGTTGCGTTGAGTGAGACATTCTTGATTGTTCCATTATTATATGTACAAATTACTGATTTATATAAAAATTGGTATCCAAATCGTTAAATAGTGATTACTATTAATCTCGTAATTATTTGAACCTTAACTAAAGAAATAGAATATGAAAACAATGACGTGTAAACAACTTGGTGGTGCCTGTAATAAGACTTTTAGTGCCGATACCTTTGAGGAAATGGCTGAGTTGAGCAAACAGCATGGCATGGAAATGTTTCAAAGCAATGACGAAGAACATCTGGCAGCAATGAATGCAATGCGTCAGCTGATGGAAAAACCAGAGCAGATGCAGCAATGGTTCGCAGATAGAAAAGCCGAGTTTGAGATGTTGGAAGAGGATTGAAAATACTTATGTAGGAGATTTTTGAAGTGCTGTTTTACATTGTTAATACCCTGTAGACTATAGTCAAGAAGGTTTTAGAGTTGTAACAAAGAAAGAATATAGAGATGACAAGCGATCAAAAAATAAATCCTGAAAAAGCAGAGCGTCATAAAAAGAGAATGCAGCGCAAAGAAGAAATCGTTGATGCCTCTATTGAGCGTGCGGATAAAAATAAAGGTCTTTTAATTGTGTTGACAGGTAATGGCAAAGGCAAGTCTAGTTCGGCATTTGGCATGCTTGCTCGAGCGTTAGGACACGGTATGTCTGGCGGTGTGGCACAGTTCATCAAAGGACGTACTGACACTGGTGAAGAAGCTTTCTTTAGCAAGCAAGACAATGTCACTTGGCATGTGCTCGGTGGAGGCTTTAGCTGGAAAACTCAAGACCTAGCAGCTGATACAGAAAAAGCCGAAATGGGTTGGCAGATTGCACTACCTATGCTGCAAGACCCAGAGATTGATTTGGTTATTTTAGATGAGCTTACCTATCCCTTGAAATATGGTTGGCTAGATACCGAGACAATATTGACTGCGATAGCAGCAAGACCCCCCATGCAACATGTGGTTATTACTGGCAGAGCGGCACCCAAAGCAGTAATAGAAGCTGCGGATACTGTTAGTGAGATTGGAGATATTAAGCATGCTTTTAGAGCAGGGATTAAAGCACAGCAGGGTATAGACCTATAGTTTGTAAAACAATTTTTAAAACTTTTATGTCGCATAGCTATGCTAGATAAGCTAATTATCTTTGATATGGATGGCACTCTGGTGGACAGTGAACGCTGTGCGGCACAGGCCATATATGATGTTATTCCAACTGTTGATCTGAGCGTTGATGAGATAGTTAGCGAGTTTCAGGGCATGCGGCTAAAGACCATTTTGGATGAAATTAGTTATCGCTTTGATGTTAATATGCCAATAGATGTAGTTGAGCAATACCGAGCACGGGAGACGCAGTTAAGCCAAACTTTGATCACCAAAACCGACGGCGTTGTTGAGGTCTTAGAAACCTTGAAAGCATTGGGAAAGCCCTGTTGTATAGCCTCAAACGCCCCACGAGAGAAAACCTATCGATCTCTAAAAACGGTTGGCTTAGCTGACTATTTTGATGATCATGTTTATGGTGCCTATGATGTTAAGGCTTGGAAACCAGAGCCAGCACTTTTTCTCTATGCTGCACAACAACAGGGATATCGGCCAGAGCAATGCATTGTGGTAGAAGACAGCGATGTTGGTTTAACCGCAGCTAAAGCAGCGAAGATGCAGCCGATTTTTTTTAATCCTCATCAGCGAATGACATATCACAATGATGTTCCCACAATAACCTCGTTCATAGAGTTGCTAACGATTTTATAAAGAGTAGGCACTCAGATAAAGTCTAATGAATTGGCCAATGTTATTTTATTTGAACCAGTTGAAGTCCTTCGCCAATGGCTCCTCTGGTTGGTTTTCCTCTAAACCATTTATACAATGCGTTACCGGGGCAGTCAGTGGCAGTTTTACGGTCAACAATTTCTCGGTGAAAGAAAACATCAGATGTGGTGAGGGAATGTTCCTTGAGCAGTGCTGCTATTAAACCAGTGCTGGTCTGTAATGCGGCTTGAGAAGGCAGTTTATTATGATATGTACCGATAAATGATACGGTGATATGGCCTGCTATATCGCCCGGTGCGAATGTTTGCTGGTGTCTTGCCAATGCTTTTCCAGCTGGGCTTTGGCCTGCTGATTGCCACTGTGGCTGAGTCAGATAGATAGTACTACTTGCTGCGGCATAGTCGGTTGATCTGCCTTGGTAGATGGTCCCTGAATTACCGATAAGATAGTGGTAGGCAATATCCCCCCAGCGCTTATCTGCCACTTGGTGGCCATATTGCGTGTTTCGCAATCTCTGCGTTTCTGAGACAGAGTCTGGCACCGGTGTTTCTGTCTGGTGTACTGTAATATACTTGACGGTTCCCATTGGGTGTTGCGCCAATATTTGTAGGTCTGGCTGTCGATCTCGCCAATTATTATTGATATTGAGCTGTTGCAAATTGCTGCTTTGACTAATATTCGACTCAACGAAGAATAAGCTTAGAAGTAGGCTAATGAATACGATTATTTTGTTTTGTAGCATGTGCTCACTATTGTAAATTTCCAAAGGGGTTATCGATAGATGGCATTGGTTGTGTAAACCAATGTGAGCCTTTTGCGTCAATATAGGCGTGATCTTCTAAACGCACACCAAATTCGCCATAACAGCAGATCATTGGCTCTATAGAAAAACACATACCCGGCGCAAATATCAAGTCATTTCCCTGAACAATATAAGGGTGTTCGTGTATATCCATGCCGACCCCATGGCCGGTGCGATGCGGCAGGCCCGGTGTTTGATAACCCGGACCTAACCCAGCGGCTTCTATGACTTTGCGGGCGGCAAGATCTGGTGCGGAGCACGGTGCGCCAATTTTTGCAGCCTCAAAAGCCGCTATCTGAGCTGCGCGTTCTATATCCCATATCTCGCGCTGCTTCGCATTAGGTTCGCCAAAGACATAGCTGCGGGTGATGTCGGAATGATAGCCATGCATAGTAGAGCCGGTGTCTATTAGCACCATATCATTTTCTTTGAGTTTTTGCGGATAGGGCACACCGTGGGGATAAGCCGTGGCTTCACCAAATAGCACAATTTTGAAAGTAGAGGCACCATCCATGCCGCTAGCGCGGTGAGCATTGTCTAAAAATGCTTTTACCTCGCGGGTGTCTATGCCTTCATATAATATGCTAGCCGTTAATTCTTGAACGGTTTCAGTGATTGACTTGGCATGTTGCAACAACTGAATTTCGTGAGCCGATTTGATTCGGCGGCATTGCGCGATAAGACCCTCGCCATTGATGATAGTGAGCTGGTTTGATGCCTGCTGTAGCCTGCTAGCGGTGAAAAAAGGAGTCTGATGATCTAACGCCAATGTGCAATGCGGATTTTGACTTAGCTTACGCGCAGTGTTGGCAACCAATGCGGTAGGGTCTTCATGCTCCTGCCACAGTGCAAAGTCGCCTGCAATTAATATTTCAGTGTTTATCTTTTGTGCTTCAAACTCGGGGCAGATATACACCAGATCACCAGTAACCGAGATTAGCGCGCCATGTAGTCGTTCACTTGGGTAGCAAAACAGTCCAGTGAAGTAGCGTAAGCTGGTTGTGGCATCGAGATAAAACACATCAATATCAGCTGTTTTCATATACTCACGTAACTTTTCCATCCGCGCATAATGTTCAGCTGCGGTGATGGGCTGTGATTGATTTCTGCTGTCTCGAATGCGTTCAAGCGCTTGCTCTGCGGTGCTATTACCGATAGTAGATTGCATAATAAGCTTTTATAAAATGTAAAATAAGTGGATAGTTGATTCTTAGTATAAGGTAAAAAAGGTGACAATTCTCAAAAAATACGCGACTGCGTAAACGCTTCATTATTGGCTGGCAGATTGCTATACTGCCGTGCATCTTTGCAGATAAGTCCAAGAAGCCAGAGAATACTTAAGTCATGTCACAATCCTCAGCGCCAGAAACCCAACAAGATAAGCTGTTACAGCATAAGCGCATTGCTTTGGCGCGTATGGGCATCCCCCTGTTTAGCACGAGAGATGGGCATTTAGCGAGCACGCTAGAGCATCAACACCAAGATCAGTTGCTGACGGAGTCGGACAAAATTTCTAACTTATTAGCGGAAAATGTCTCGATAGAAGAAGAGGCAGAGATAGCACAGAACCTTAATAGCGCTGCAAGTGCAGAAGCAGCAGTAGCAACTGCAACTGTGGAAAGTAAACCCACAAACCCGACAACTAAACTGATGGAATGGCAGACGTTGATTGGAAATATCCAATCCTGTACTGCCTGTCCGCTACACCAAACGCGACAAGCGACAGTCGTGGGGGATGGAGACCTACAAGCGGATTGGATGGCAATAGGTGAGGCACCTAGTGCAGAAGAAGCAAAGATTGGTATTCCTTTTGCAGATAGTAATGGTGCGTTGCTAAACGCTATGTTTCAGGCGTTGGGTTTGTCGAGGGGGCAGAAACTATACCTCACTACTATCTTAAAAAGTCACACCCCGAATAATCGTGATCCATCGCCAGAGGAAATGGATGCCTGTCAACCATTTTTAGAACAACAAGTGCGATTGGTACAGCCAAAAGTAATCATTGCCATAGGACGTGTTGCAGCTCATCGCCTATTGGGTGAGGAGCTCTCAGGAGCTTCTCTGAGTGATTTGCGAGGCAAGGTGCATCAAGTAAAAATTGCGGGGATTACGCTACCGCTGATTGTTACATATCACCCGACCTATTTGATGCGCTCACCCAGCCAAAAGGCCAAAGCATGGGATGACATGAGATTGGCGTGGCAGTGTTATCAAAAGATACTACAGACAGCTTAATCTACAGCAGATTGTAGTATGAATGATTTGATACTTGCCATGGACTTTGAACACGTGGCAGAGATGATTCAAATAGAGCAGCAACAGCATGCTTTCCCTTGGCCAGATGCTGATATCGAGCGTGCGATTTGTCACCCTTATAAAACCCACGTTTGTCTACGTGATCAACAGGTTATAGGCTTTGCTGTATATCAATGGCTAGCAGGTGAAGTGACACTGATGAATATAGCGGTTGATCCTAAATTCACTCGCCAAGGAGTGGCTTCTCAGCTCTTGAATTATGCAGTGACTAAAGCTAAATCTGATAACAATATTGAGCATTTTTTCCTAGAAGTGAGAGTTAGCAATCAAGCGGCGATCAAACTCTATGAGCAACAAAGATTTGTCGAAATAGCACGGAGACAGAACTACTATCCTGCTGCCAATAATCAACGTGAAGATGCTGTGATAATGCAATTGACCATAACGGAACCCCAGACACTATAAGCAATTCTGAGAGCCTTACCTAGAGGAGGTATCGTCATGATAAAAACATTGGCTTTTTCAAACTACCGTTCATTGGGCAAGGTAGTGATGCCTCTAGGTCAATTAAACATTATCACCGGAGCAAATGGCACAGGCAAATCTAACTTATATCGCGCTCTACGATTGCTTGCAGAAACTGCGCAAGGCGGGGTTATAGGCTCATTAGCAAGAGATGGCGGGCTACAATCTGCGTTTTGGGCTGGCTCTAGACAGCTCACCAAAGAAATGTATGAAGGTCAAGCGCCTATACAAGGCAGGAGTGGCAGTAGTACGGGAAAAAGACTTAGACTTGGTTTTAGTTGCGAAGACTTTGGCTACGCCATTGCTTTTGGGGTACCACCAGCACTTAATTCGCTTTTTGATTTGGACCCAGAAATTAAACATGAATGCATATGGGCTGGGGAGAGCTATCGACCGAACACAGGGCTTGTAGACCGCCAAAGTGGGGTTATTCGAGTGAGAGATAAGCGCAGTTGGCAGGTACTAATACCGCATTGTAACCCCTTTGAAACAATCTATAATCAGGCAGGAGACCCCACCAGTTCGCCAGAGGTGATGGCTTTACGCCACAGAATCCGTAGTTGGCGGTTTTATGATCAGTTTCGTACTGATGCAGACTCCCCAATTCGCCAGCCACAGCTAGGCACGCGGACAGTAGCGTTGCACCATGACGGTAGAGACTTGGCAGCAGCATTGCAAACGATTATTGAGATAGGAGATGCACAAGCATTAAACGATGCAATTGCAGACGCTTTTCCTGGTTCATCAATTGCGATTGAGGCAGGGGAGGATGGTCGTTTTCATCTTAAGTTTTCTCAGCATGGATTGCTACGACCACTATCAGCAGCAGAACTATCAGATGGTACTTTACGCTATCTGCTCTGGGTGGCTGCGTTGTTGACGCCACGACCGCCACTTCTTATGGTACTCAATGAGCCAGAAACCAGTTTACATCAAGATTTATTGCCAGCACTGGGGCAGTTGATTGTCAAAGCATCTGCCGAAACGCAGGTTTGGGTGGTGTCACATTCCACAAGGTTAATCGCGGCTATAGAAAAGTCGCGACATGCGCGGACGCTTGGGTTAATTAAGCGCTTAGGTGCTACCGAGATTGAAGGTTTGGGAATATTAGATGAGCCGTCTTGGAATTGGCCGGATTAGAGCGAGTGTTATACCCAACACTATAGGTGAATATAGTATTGGGTAGTGTGAGCGCTTAGCGCTGACTGCTTAGCCGTAATGATTAGACCTGCCAGCTGCCACGAGTTCGCAACCACTCAGCAGATTTTTTGACTCCACCGAATGGAAAAACATGTATCTGCTTGATAGCAGAGTTTGGCGTGTTATTGACGTGTTGCTCAATAGGGTTGACGATATCATCAGCATCAAAACCACTAATCAACGTAGTAACAGCCGAGGCACGCTTTTTAATAAACTTGATAGAGTTACCGACACCACACATCGCCGCAAATTTGACAAGCGTTGTGAGCTTTGCAGGACCCGCCACACCAAGGTGAACAGGTAAATCTATACCCGTTGCTGCGAGACCATCAGCCCACTTAATAAAGCCTTCGGCATCAAAACCAAACTGAGTGACAATGCGGATATCAGCATCGGTACGATTAGCATAATCTTGCTTAAACTTCAGAGCTGCAATTGCCTGTTCATCATTAAAATCAGGGGAGCCTTCTGGGTGACCAGCAATGCCCATTTGACGAATGCCATATTTATCAAAGAATCCGGTCTCCAATACATCCATGCTAGAGGTGAACTCCCCAGCAGGTGATTCTAAGCCACCGCCAATAATCAATACATCTGAAACATTGGCTTCTTGGGCTAGCATTTGAATGCGGTCTTCCAAAGCTTGTTTGGTGGTGAGGCGGCGAGAGGCAAAGTGGGGTACAGGTGTGTAGCCCATGCCTGCTACGCGCTTAGCACCTGCGGTGATAGTCACTGCGCTATCAGTGCCAACATCGGTGATATAAACGCGGGTTCCCTGAGGGAAATTTCCAGCTAAGTCAGCGCTTTCTAGTGCTTGCTTAGGGGACACTTCGATAGAGGCAGCTATTTTATTAGAAGCAGACATATTTTGTTCTCTGTTATTCTGAGTAAATTTGTGGTGCATATAGGGTATGCAGCGCTCCCGATGGAGTGTGTAGATGATGTCGCAGAGTTACGAAGCTGCCTTACTTCATGGCGACCTCTGTCGTCTAAGTTTCGTCTAA
>CAKMZF010000085.1:8985-11897 GCA_929200405.1 uncultured Gammaproteobacteria bacterium
TCGTCTAAGTTTCGTCTAAATAGTGCGGAGTAATAGCCGGAAGATTAACAGCTCAGCTATTTAATTAACCGCAGTATTTCTGTTGTACCAGTAGTAATAAATAGCAATGGCTTGAATAACTATGATAATGGCAAAGGCCGTTTGATAGGCACTAGCAGGGTAGAAGCCATTGTTGTTGGCTGGCCACTGCTTGACAATAGCACCAATGCCCCATTGGGCAGCAAAAGAGCATAGGAATACCAACAAATTTAAAGAGGCATTGACTCTGCCAGCCAATTTGTTGTCAAAGCTGCGTGTGAGCAATGGGTAGGCGAGAATGCCACTGGAGCCAAGAAAACCGAAAAGCACCCAGCCAACCACTGACCACCAACCATAGGGCAATAACAGCAGGGGTTGTGAGATAAGGAACAACAACATAAAGCCAAAAGTAAGTTGCCCAAAATCGACCCCGCGTTTGTTTAACCAGCCTGCGAAATTGCCGATAGTCAAAAAACCGACAGTCATAGAAATAGCAATCCAGCGTAGCATATTGGCAATATTCTCAGGGTCAAGCTGACCGACATCTCGTAGCCAAGGTCCAGACCAAAGCCCTATAATCGCGCCAGCTGTGGCTTGTGAGCACATTGTCATTGCAGAAACTTGCCAGAAAATTCTGCTGCTAAATATCTTCCGAATACCTGCAACGGCATCTGCTGAGGATTCACTAGCGGCAGGGCTTTGCTTATGAGGCACCACCAACAGCAGCAGAACACTACTAATAATGCAGGTGATGGCTATGATTATGAAAACATTTCTCCAACCAAACTGCAATGATAGCCACTGTACTGGTTCGGCGGCGAAAATGGCACCCAGCCCACCTGCGGTCATAATCAAGGCATTCATAGAGGGTACTTGTGATTTGTCAAACCAGTGGTTTATAGAAGTGAAAGCCGCCATTAGGCAGGCTGACATGCCAACGCCCATTAATAACCGACCAACAGCAAGCATCAGGTAGCCTTCCGCTTTAGCAAAAATTAAACAACCCAGTGCAGCAAAGAGCATCAGCACGCCTTCAACTTTTCTGGGACCATATCGATCTAACCAAATACCGAGGGGGATTTGCAAGGCTGCAAAGCTGAGTAAAAACATGCTGGTTAGAAAGCCAAGTTGATTGGCATCGACACTAAGCTCATTCTGCAACTCAGTACTAAGTATCGCATTGATGGCGCGGATAACGTGCGAGAGGAAATAACCCAAAGCAAACGGAATGATCAATCTGAGAAGCAATGGTAAAGCAAGTTTTTGATTCATTATTATAGCTTTATGCCATTGTATCTGTATCTGTTTACCTGAGAGAACTTAGCTAAGTTGATAAACATTTTCGTGAGCCCAACGCAAATCAGCGGAATTAAAATTATCCGGATGCTCTCGTAAATCTTTTTGGGCTAGCTCAGTGAGTGTGCTAATCGCTGCAAAATGCCGTTTTACCTCCACATCTAATACTGGAAACGGAGGCTTGGGCTTATCAGGATAGTCAAATGCTAGGGTTATCAGCAATCCCTGAACAGGATGCGGTAACAAAGTCAGTAAATGAGCGACATATTTATTCCGAAGGGTAGACGGTAGCGCAATCAAAGCGGCACGATCATAAAGCACATCGCATTGTCCTATAATATGCTTATCATGGGCAAAGAAGTCGCCTTGATAAATCGAGATATTGCCAGCGCTATAGCACATGCCAACAGAAGTTTCGTGTACAGTGGGCTGTATATCATGTTCGGTAAAAAAATCAGTAATTGCACGCTCTGACAACTCTATACCGACCACTTTGTGGCCAAGATTACTTAGCCAGAAAAGGTCTGGTGACTTACCACACAAGGGAACCAAAACTGTAGTAGCGGCATTGCTGACGCAGTGCTGCCAAAAGTTCTGTAAATGCTCGTTACCCTGATGTTGGTGGAAGCCGATTTGATTGCTATTCCATTTACTGAGCCAAAACTCTGCATCCATTATTGGGTCACTCCATAATACTTGTTCGGAAACGATAACACCTTATTAACAACTGAGCCTGTAATCTGAGCTAGTGACTAATAACATTGTTTAAAATTGTAATATCGCTAAAATAATTATCGACTAACAGTGATTTGCTAGTGAATATATTAAAGAAAGTATGATGACACAAACCATGAATGAAGCGCAAACAGAGAATACCGAAGCAAGCCTGTAAATATCTCATTTTAAATATGTAGAAGATTCGACCAAATCTGACACATTGCAATTATAAAGGTTGCAAAGAAGAGAGTGGTACGCCCCAAGGTGGTACCACTTTTCATCTTTGTATCATAGTTATATGAGCGAATATCCAGATCCATTACAGTTCTGATGATTGTTCGAATCTACAGAAGCCTTTTTTAATAGGCTCTTTCTCCATACGTAGTGATCTGATCTAATGGAAGTGATAAATTGCTGTTTCTTAGTCTTTTTCTAACAATCTAGATTCAAGTAGAAAGTTTCTTCTACAACTTTTATAGATGCAACCTAGTATTATTATTTCCTCATTCTCTTTAGTCTCTACCTCAATAAACGACGCAGCATTAACCGTTATAGAGTATTCCTTATCATCAATTATTGCGATAGAAGTGATCATGCATGGAAGCCAATAAAAATTTGACGCTTTTTCTTCCGTACTCATTGGAACTGACTTTCTTAAAATTAGCTCTAATTCATTAAATGTTAACTCCCAATTCTTGCAACTCTCTTGAAGACTTGCCGCTGACTTTGTATCACCAAAGAACTCCGAATTATTGATAGAGCTGACCGAGATGTTATTCAGGTAAGTTATAGGGTCATCAAATGTATTTCCCCTCGCAAAGTGAAGTTGTGAGACCAGAAATATTATAATCAACAATGTTTTCATCATTTAATCCCCAAAG
>CAKMZF010000086.1 GCA_929200405.1 uncultured Gammaproteobacteria bacterium
GTCTAAGACTTACCTTAAATTTCTACTACTGTAGATGGCGTAGTAATCCATTGTTGCCCCTTTATTGATGTCTAAGACTTACCTTAAATTTCTACTACTGTAGATCTAGCCTCACTAATCAGCTCATGTCCATGTCTAAGACTTACCTTAAATTTCTACTACTGTAGATTTCTTGTTTCAGTGCTCTAGCAGCTTTATAAGGCTTCATAGTAGAGTTTTTGTTAACGCTAGGTTTCTGAGCTTTTCTGGTCAGTTTCGCTGGCTAATTACTTGGTTGATTTTCCTCTGTACCATTGCATGGAGATTCAGTAAGCTATGTTTTTTTGACTGACTAGAATGCCAAGATGACTGATGCCCAAATTCCTAAAACTTGTTTTCCGCCTATTATTGATATTGCCGCAAATTTGAGCCATGACTGTTTTGACGCTGATTTTGAAGCGGTGTTGCAAAATGGTTTGGCGGTGGGGGTGCAAAAGTACTTGGTGGTGGGCACAGATATTGAGTCTAGTGAAAAGTCGCTGCTGCTTAGTGGCAAATATCCAGCACAGTTTTGGTGCACAGCCGGCATGCACCCACATCATGCCTCGGATTGGTCCGCAGAAGCAGCGCAGCGGTTTTCAGCTTGTATGGCGCAATCTAAGTGTATTGCTGCTGGGGAGATGGGACTAGATTATTTTAGAAACTTTTCTTCACCTGAAGATCAGCGCACAGCTTTTACTGCTCAGTTGGCGCTGGCGGTGGAGCATGGTTTGCCAGCGTATTTGCATGTGCGTGATGCGCATGCGGATTTCTATCCGATATTGAAAGAGTTTATGCCGGATTTAAAAAATGCCGTGGTGCATTGCTTTACCGGTTTGCAGCCAGAGATGGAGGCTTATGTAGAGTTGGGCTGTGGTATCGGTATTACTGGCTGGGTTTGCGATGAGCGCCGAGGGCTAGATTTGCAGAAAATTGTGCCGTATATTCCAGATGATAGGCTCATGATAGAGACAGATTGCCCGTATTTGATGCCGCGCACGTTATCTCCCAAGCCTAAGAGCCGCCGTAACGAGCCTATGTATTTGCCAGAGGTACTGCGGGTGATTGCCGAGCTGCGCCAGCAGTCGCCCACCGAGGTGGCAGAGCTGACGTGGCATAATAGTCACCGATTTTTTGGTTTTGTATAGTGGCTTGGTGAAGTGCATTTGGATATGCGTAAGCGTAAATGGTTTATTGTTTTTTTCGTTTCCAGTGTGTTTTAGGTATCTCTCCGGAGGCTATTAGTACGGGATAGGCAACGGATGATAAAAGGCTGTTGATTCGTTTGAAGTCTCGTATCACGTCTAAATGCATTGAGCTGGTAACTAGGCTGTCGGGTACTCCTTCTCCAATACGCTGAATGTGTGTTGCGACGGAGCGTTTTTCTAGTTTTCGCATGGCTTTTTTTGTTTCAAATAGTGCTTTTCCGAGTTCAGCATCTCCTGAGATGAAGGTGTTAATGGCGAGTTCGTAGTTGGCGCAGATGGCTTCGTGCATTGCTGTGATTTCACTTAAGCCTGCGTTAGAAAATTGAATTTGTTGTTCTATTTTTCTAGCAGCTATGTCCATTAAACTACAGTCTATTATGTCGCCTATATGTTCTAAAGTGGTGGTAAAGCTGAGTATGTATAGGGCGAGGTTGCTTTCTTCTTCTGTGAGGTGGTCTTGCATTACCCGAGCTATGTATAGTTTTATTTCTTCATATAGTTCATCTACTTGATCGTCGGTTTCTCGTATTTGCAGCCGTAAATCTTGGTCATTGTGTTGCATTACTTCTAGGCTTGAAAATACCATTTTCTGTGTGATTTCTGCCATATGCAGTGCTTCACGCTTGGCGTAAGCTAAAGAGATGGCTGGTTTTGAGATTTCATTTTTCTCAAGAAATTTTGGTCCAAATTCTTCTTCACTGATTGGATTGTTGGGCAGTAATGTTTCTGAGGTTTGTAGTATTAATTTGGCAAAAGCAATCCCAAAAATAGCGACTGATATGTTGAGAAGTAGATGAAATAGTGCTGGAAAGAGTTCGATTGATATGAGCGTAGGTGCTAGGTTTGAGCTGTAGGCTACTATGGGGTAAAAGGCCAATACGCTTAGGCAGCGAACTAACATATTTGATAGTACCGGTATTCTGGCGGCTTTTTCTGCTTTCCAGTTAGAGAGTAGTGGTAGTAATCCGCTACCTAGATTTGCCCCCAGTACTAGATATAGTCCGGCTTCTAAACCAACCATACCAGCTAGCACAAAGCTGGTGGCGAGCAATACTATGGCTAAGCTGGAGTGCGCTAGGTAGGTTAGGATGACTGCAAATGTAATAAAGAATAGCGGTTTATTGGCGAATATTTCTAAAAATTGTTTCACTTCACCGGATTCTGATAGGTGCGCTGCCGTAGCGGATATCATTGAAAGTGATAGCAGTATCATTCCTAAGCCACTGATTGCACGGAAGATGTTTTGGTGTTTGTTGCTATCACTGGATATAAAGCCAAATACGCCTATTGTTAATAGTAATGGTGGGATTATTGTGAGTTTTTGAGAGGCAACTAAGACGGCAATAGCTGTGCCAACATCAGCTCCTAGCACGGTCATAAATGCTGTCCATACATTGATCAGACCTTGGCCTGAGAATGATGCTGCAATGAGAATGGTGGCGGTACTGCTTTGCAGCAGTGCGGCGATTGTTAGGCCTGACAGAAAGGCGGGTAATACTTTGCCTTCTGAGCGCCTTGCAAATTTTTTTATGAAGGTACCAAAGGCTCTCATAACTCCAGTGCGAACCATTCTAAGCCCCCACAGTAGTAAGGCTATAGAGCCTAATAGGTCTATAAATAAACTCATATTAATACACAGTTTGTCGTGGCATGGTGTTCATTGACTATTGTTGATAGTTCTCGTTAATTTTTATGGCTAATTGTTATGACTATTTAGTTTGACTGATGGGCTGCTAGTAAAATATTGGCTAGTTCTGAGAAGCCTGCGCCACCTTTGTTTTTAGTAATATAGGTTGGGAGATCAGTTAGGTTGCTTAGTGAGTCTAAAACATTGGCGACGCCTACGGAGTTGTTGAAATACCCAAACATGGTTGCATCGTTAGGGGAGTCTCCAGCAAAGACAACTCGCTCTTGTAGTGCTGCATTGGGTATGCCAAATTCTTGATCTAGCATTTTTAAGCTGGTTGTCAGTTTGCTATGGTCGCCTATCCAACAGTTGACATGTATGGAACTAATTTTTGCTGTTAGTCCTGATTGTTCCGCGATGGTGACGATTTTTCGAATATCAGACATGGGAAGCTCAGGGACATCTTCTGCGAAGTCAATTGCTAAGTCTGTTAGTCGATATTCTTGGTCTGATGCCAGTGCTGTGCCAGCGACTTTGCTTAAGATATCTGTCCCTATTGCGTGCAGTTGATTGTAGTTTTGCAGGCGGACTTCATCCGATTGTGCGAACTGCCTATGCATTGTTTTTGTTGTGTGGTCATAACGAAAATAAAAAGCGCCATTTTCTCCGACTACGCCACTAACTGGCCACATTCTAGCGATGTGATCACACCAGCCGGCGCATCGTCCAGTGACAGGAATGACTTTCAGTCCAGAATTTTGCAGTTGCTCTAGTGCTATATAAGCTTCGCTGGTTAGCTTGCCTTCTGTGGTTAGCGTGTCATCTATATCTGTGAGAACAATGTCTATATTAGCGGCCACCTGAGATGGTAGATTGGTTAGTGGTTGTATTGTTGTTTTGTCGCCATGGTTCAATGTGGCCATCCTATTATGTTTATAAATATCTTTACTTTTTAACTGGGGATTACTCGAAAATATGATTTAGCAATGGTTTGTAAAATTCATATGATAAAAGATAATATTCATATGAACCTATAAGTCAAGTTAGCTATATTGCTATTGAGTTATGAGATAACTGTTTTCATGTCTTTTTTTGTCATAATCTCAGTATCTTAGAATGGTTTCAAATGCTCTGTGGTGATGCGAATTAATACAAGGTTTGGTTGCTGACTTATTGTATCTATTGATATTCCGTTATTTTGGTTATTTCTGCGACAGATATTGTTCTGGTTTAATTTTTCTGATTAATATCAATGTATTGTGGTGTTATTGGTTTGTTTTTGTCGATAGATGTTTGACTTGAATTTTCATTTGCAGTATTGTAATGGTTCAAATGAAAACAAAATCCTATAAGAATTCTAATTAACTAAATAGCATGTACCTTACAGAAAGACAGGCCGGTATCTCGGAGTTATTACGTCAGTCAGAGTTTTTGACAGTTGAGAGCTTGGCTCAGAAATTTAATGTCACTACGCAAACGGTTCGTAAGGATATTAATGCGCTTTGTGATTTAGGGCTAGCTCGTCGGCGTCATGGAGGAGTAGAGCTTTTTTCAACTGAAGGTAATTTGGCTTACAGATCTCGTCAAGTGCTCAATAGAGTAGCGAAGATGGCTATTGCTGCTGAAGTTGCGAAGAACATTCCTAATGATAGCTCTATTTCTCTTGGTATTGGTACGACGCCAGAAATTGTGGCAACAGCTTTATTGAAGCATAGTAATCTAAAGGTGTTTACTAACAGTCTTACTATTGCACAAATAATGAGTGCGAATAGTGGCTTTGAAATTAATATTCCCGGAGGCCGTATTCGCAACAGCGATCACGATATTTTGGGTAGATCTACAGAGGCATTTTTTAGTGCTTATAAAACTGACTTTGGAATTTTTGGAGTCGCCGGAGTAGATGAAGATGGCGGTTTGCTTGATTTTTATGAGGAAGAGGTTGTGGTTCGGAATCTGATTAGAGTTAATTGCAGACAAAGCTTTTTGGTTTTGGATCACCACAAATTCGGGAGAAGCGCACATGTTAGAGGGGGAAATATCCAAGATAATACAAGAATATTTTGCGATAAAACACCGCCTGTAGAGATTACCCGCATTGTCGATAGCACTGATGCCAAAATTATTATATGTAATGGAGAAAAGATAGCATGAGCAGTATAGAAGTTAGAAACCTATGCAGAAGTTGGGGTGATGTTAATGCGGTAAAAAATGTTTCTTTTACTGTGCCAGATAAGTCCTTTACAGTTTTGCTTGGCCCTTCTGGCTGTGGAAAATCGACTATTTTGAGAATGATTTCTGGGCTGGAGCAGGTGACATCGGGCAATATTATGATTGGTGGGCAGGATGTGACAAACACTGAAGCGTCAAAGCGTGGTGTTTCTATGGTGTTTCAATCCTATGCTCTGTTTCCTCATCTGACAGTGAGTGAGAATATTCAATTTGGTTTAAAGGTAAGAAAAGTACCCGCTAAAGAGCGTCAAGAGAGAGTGCTTGATGCCGCTAATGTTGTCGGGTTATCAGAGCTTCTTGAGAGACGACCTGCAAATTTATCTGGTGGTCAGCGTCAGCGGGTTGCGTTGGCAAGATCTATTGTGTCTGAACAGACAGTTTGTTTGATGGATGAGCCTCTTTCAAACTTAGATTCTAAGTTACGCGCGGAGATGAGAGATGAGATTCGCAGTTTGCAACAGCGTCTTAATCTTACGGTTGTTTATGTAACGCATGATCAGGTTGAAGCGATGTCAATGGCCGATCAAATTATCTTGCTAAAGTTTGGCCAGATTATTCAGCAGGGTGCACCAGCAGAGCTTTATACCCAACCTAATAGTGTTTTTAGCGCCCAATTTATCGGCGTGCCTCCCATGAATGTATTGGCTTTAGAGCAGTTACAGACGGACATGTTGTCTGAAAACACACAGGCTGTTTTCAGCAGCACAGCCAATACTACATCTATTGGTATTCGTCCTGAGCACATTAGCTTTGCAGAGCAAGGGTTACCGGTAGAAGTTTTCGGGGTAGATTATTTTGGTGGTGAGACGGTGTTTAGGGTTAAGCATGGCCAAAAGGATTTCTTTGTTCGCGAACCAGGACAACCGAAAATATCTACAGGGGAAAAGTTACATGTTAACTGGAATACTGAAGATATGTATTGTTTTGATAAAGAAGAGAAGCGTTTATATTCATAGTTATCATTAATATAGACAGTCTAATTGCTTTGTCAGTAGTCATCACATAGGAAGGCAAGTTTGCCAAATGTTATAAGAAGGAGAGTTTTAATGAAAAAGACAATTCAAAAGTTGAGTCACAGCATATTGGCAATGGCAGGTGCAGCTATGTTATCCGCTAATGCCATGGCTGAAACAGAGTTGACGATGTACTATCCTGTTGCGGTAGGCGGTGCATTAACCAAAACAGTAAGTAGTATGGTCGAGAATTTTATGGATGAGAATCCGGATATCAAAGTCAATGCTATTTACGCAGGAAATTATAATGATGCTCGTGTGAAGGCGTTAGCAGCATTAGAGAGTGGTCAACCTGCTCAATTATCAGTCATGTTTTCTATCGATGTTCACGAACTTCGGGAGCTTGATGCAATCGTTCCATTTGATGAGATTGTTAAAACTGATGAAGATAAGGCATGGCTCACATCTTTCTATCCATCATTGATGGAGAATGGTACTGCGGTTGGCAAAACTTGGGGTATTCCGTTCCAGCGTTCTACCATTGTTATGTATTACAATAAGGATGCCTTCCGTGCTGCGGGGCTAGACCCAGAAGCGCCTCCTGCGACATGGGAGGAGTTAGTATCTTCTGGTCAAAAGTTAACCAAAGATGATGGCTCTCAATGGGGGTTAATGATTCCTTCTACTGGCTATCCATATTGGATGTTTGGTGCGCTGGCTATGCAGAATGGCGACACTTTAATGAGCAGTGGTGATAGGACTAATTTTGATAATCCTAAAGTTATTGAAGCTTTAGCTTTTTGGAAGGATCTAGGTAGTGTCCATAAGATTATGCCAGAGGGTACAATCGAATGGGGAACTCTACGCCAAAATTTCTTAGAAGGGCGTACAGCAATGATGTGGCACTCCACAGGAAATTTGTCAGCGGTTAAAGAAAATGCCGAGTTTGATTTTGGTGTTGCAATGTTGCCTGCTGGTGAGAGACGTGGAACCCCTACAGGTGGCGGAAATTTTTATATCTTTAAGAGTGCTTCTGATGAAGAGAGAGAAGCGTCTTTGAAGCTTATTAAGTTTATGACGTCGCCTGAAAACTCAGCTGCATGGTCTGTTGCTACTGGGTATATGGGAGTCAGTCCTGCCTCTTATGAGACTGATGCCTTAAAGTCTTACGTAGCTGACTTTCCTCCAGCGGCTGTTGCTCGTGATCAGTTAGAGTTTGCGACAGCGGAGCTATCTACATTCCAAGCTGGACGTATTCGTAAAGGGTTAGACGATGCAATACAAGCAGTGCTAACAGGTAGTAAGACACCTGATGAGGCGCTAACAGAGGCGCAGAACTCTGCAAATCGTATTTTACATCCCTATCGTTAATAAGACATGATTTTATGACAGCCTTGTAAAGAGGCTGTCGTTAGATTGTTTTATTTTTCAAAATTTTGCTATTTCTTAGGCCAAGCAACAGAACAGGCGACAGAATATGAAAAACAGTGCTAAAAACATCCATGGGTGGCTGCTATTTGCGCCTGCTGCTATTTTGTTGGTGGCATTTACTCACTACCCAACTATTGCCACGTTCATCAATTCTCTTTTTTCTAACCAATCGGTGATTCGACCTTCTCGGTTTACGGGGATTGACAGCTACTATATGTTATTTGAGGATCCTGTCTTCTGGAAGGTATTTGTTAATAACATGTGGTTAGCGCTTGGCACTATACCAACGTCTATTGGGTTGGCTATATTAATGGCGTTAATTGTTAATAAAGCTATTCCCGGGCGCGGTTTTCTGAGAATGTCGTATTTTACGCCGACGATGCTACCAATGATTGCTGTGGCAAATATTTGGCTTTTCTTTTATGCACCAGATATTGGTTTAATAGATAAGGTATTGGGTATTTTTGGCTTTGATGGTCATAACTGGCTGGGCGACCCAGATACTGTATTGCCTGCTATTATCATAATGACGGTCTGGAAAGAGGCAGGTTTCTTTATGATTTTTTATCTGGCAGGTTTGCAAACTATATCTCCAGAATTAGAAGAAGCAGCTCAACTAGAAGGCTCGTCACGATGGAATTATTTTTGGCGGATTCAGTTCCCTCTGTTGTTACCAACTACGCTGTTCGTATTAATCAATGCGTTTTTGAACTCCTTCAAATTGGTCGATCATTTGTTTGTGCTCACTAAAGGTGGGCCTGATAATGCGAGTAACTTAATTTTGTATTATATATATGAAACGGCATTTTCATTTTTAGATATCTCTTACGCATCCGCTTTAACTGTGTTTATGTTGGCAATGTTGGCTGTCACCGCTTTAGCTCAGTTCTTTTTTGTTGAAAAGAGAGTGCATTACAGATGAGAAACAATATGACTTTATCACGTAAATTTACCTATAGTTTGGAACTATTTGGTGCCTATGTTCTTGCTATATTATGGATTTTGCCATTACTGTATGCTTTTTGGGCTGCCTTTCACAGCAGTAGTGATGCCATACATTTTGATCTAACATCGCCATTAACATTAGATAACTTTCGTAAAGCAATAAATCAAGCGCCGTTTTTTCAATATGGTATCAATACTTTTTTGGTGGTTGGCTTTCTTTTGCCATTACAATTATTAGTGTCGACATTGGCGGCTTATGCTTTGGTACGGTTTAATTTTGTTGGCTCGAAAATAGCTTTTGCATTAGTGTTGGTGCAGCTAATGATTACGCCTGAAATATTGATTGTACAAAACTATGGAACACTCTCGAAACTGGGCTTAGTAGACACTATCGCAGGGATTGGACTTCCTTATGTTGCCAGTGCTTTCTGTATATTTTTGCTACGTCAGACATTCAAATCTATTCCTAAAGAATTGGAAGATGCCGCAGAATTAGAGGGCTGTGGCACTATGGGTATTTTGTGGCGTGTCTATGTTCCTTTAGCAATGCCAACTTACCTTGCTTTCTCGCTTGTTTCTATCAGTCACCACTGGAATAACTTCCTATGGCCATTAATTATCACTAACTCAGTAGAAACCAGACCGTTAACAGTAGGGCTAGGCATCTTTGCCGCCCCAGAATCTGGTGTTGATTGGTCTGTTATCTCAGCGGCTACTATTCTCTCTATATTTCCGCTATTGATTGCTTTTCTGTTATTTCAAAAGCAATTTGTTCAGTCATTTATGCATGCTGGCATTAAGTAACATTTTTCATCTATGACAACCCTTGTTAGCTGGAATATACAAAACGGTTTAGGGATTGATGGAACGATATCACTGAAGCGTATCGCAGATACTTTGTTTGAAATGGCTGATGCGGATATTATTTGTTTTCAAGAGGTTTCAATTAACTGCGAGCAGATTGATGGTAGCCGACCGAATCAAGTGGAAGAGTTATCCGCTTTATTTGCTGGTTATGAGCTGATCTTCTCTCCAGCTTATGATGTCTTGCGTGATCCTAAAATTGGGAGAGAGCAATACGGGAATCTGATTCTCTCCAAATATCCGATATTATCTATTTATCATCATCCATTACCGCAATTGAGCAGTAGTGCGATACGACAGATGCCACGTCAGATGCTTGAGGTGACCGTGCAACCTCCATCAGCACAGCCACTTTGTGTAATGACCACCCATCTTGAGTTTCACTCTTTAGAACAGCGCCAACTCCAAGCTCAATATATACTTCAAATTAATGCTCAAATTTGTCAATTAAATGATTTTCTGCCGTTATTTGATGGTAAAGGTGCTTATTCTGAGATATTGAGATCAAACCGACGTATCCTTTGTGGGGATTTTAACTTTTTAGCGAATACAGATGCTTATAATATTCTTACTCGCGGGCTCTCTGATAGTGATGTGTATCAAGACTCGATACTGCGAGATGCGTGGAGGGTGAGGAATGTAAATCAAGAGCATTCACCTACTTGTGGCGTATTTGACCATAAGCAGTGGCCAGAAGGACCTCATTGTCGAGATTTTATATTTGTCAGTAATAATCTTTCGGATCAAGTTGATACTTTTTTTACGAATCTTGAGACTCAAGCATCGGATCATCAGCCAATCGTTCTCACTTTACTGTAATTGAGAAAGGCTCAAGAGCAATATTTTTCTATTTTTTGAATTGATAGAATAATTTTATTGAAAATAAAGCTTTTCAAAAAATCCCCCCCAAAAAAAAATCCCCTATGTGTCGGGGATAAATACTGCTAGGAGGAGTTCACCGTAAAGTTGGTAGGAGTCCAAGCTTTACGGTAATTAAGAATATAAGGTAAGTGACTAAATTTAACAAGTTAATTTGTGGTAATTAATTGCTTAATAGTGCTTATATATCCTTTCATTTCCGCTTTAATATATTTGATCATATTTAATTGTCGTCATAATCTCCTTTTTTGTGACTTTTTTTGCCCTTCTTCTTGTCTTTGCGAAGCTCTTTCATTTTTGCTTTTTGCTCATCGCTTAGAGAGTCGCGAAACTCAGACATGGTTTTGCCGCCTTCCATGCGTGCTGCATGGCCTTTTTCCATAAGCTCGATTTGTTCTGGAGTTAGGTTAAGCTCGGTCTTCATTTTTTCGAGTCTTTCCTCGAACTTCTTTTGCATTTTGGCTTGGTCAAATTTCTTGCCCATGCGCATTTCTTTCATTTGCGTTTTTTGCTCATCGCTTAGAGAGTCGCGAAATTCAGAGATGGTTTTGCCGCCTTCCATGCGTGCTGCGTGGCCCTTTTCCATAAGCTTGATCTGCTCTGGAGTTAGGTTAAGCTCGGTCTTCATTTTTTCGAGTCTTTCCTCTAATTTCTCTTGCATCTCGACTTGATCAAATTTCTTGCCCCAGCCATGGCCCTTACCATGACCATCTGCTAGGCTAAGGCTAGATGCTGATAGCACAGCGACAGTTGTGGCGGCAAGTAGTGTTTTTCGGTTAAATAGTGATGTTAATTTCATATCGTTTCTCTTTTATTAATTGAATATATTGATTGAATAAATCGCATAGTTATGTTTAATTCGTTATCTCAACTCATTGACTGCAGGAGAGCAGTCAGTGACTGTATTCTAGTTGACTAGATAGGAGTCAAAGGAAAGATGATTAATTGTTGTCGTTATTTTCTTTGTGACTTCTTTTTATTTGCTTCATTTGCTTACGCAGCTCTTTCATTTGCTGTTTCTCTTCATTGGTTAGTCCATTCCGGAACTCTTTCATGGCTTTTCTGCCTTCCATGCGTGCGGCATGACCTTTTTCCATAAGCGCAATTTGCTCGTCGGTCAGGTTAAGTTCGGTTTTCATTTTTTCGAACTTCTCTTGCATTTCTGCTTGATCAAGCTTTTTGCCCCAACCATGACCTTTACCGCCATCTGCTAAACTCAGGCTAGATGCTGATAGTACAGCGACTGTAGTAGCGGCTAATAATGTTTTACGGTTAAGTATTTTTGAAAGGCTCATTTTGTTTTCTCTCTGTAAATTTAGTTGTTGTCTTGTTGACGAGGCTATTATGTCTAGAAATGGCCTTGGCTTCATTTCAGAAAAGTAAGAAGTTGTAACAAAGCGTTACAGTGCGCTGAATTATAGATGAATTTAGTGTTGATAATGACTTGTAGGTAAGTAATATCAATGACTTGCTTATTTCGAATCTTTGCGAATACTGAGACTTAAGCATCCGGTCACCAGACAGTCGTTTTCACTTTACAGTAGGATAGGTTCAAAATTTTAATATTTCAGCGCTGAAAATATGTTCGAAATATTTCCAAGTAGTTTTCGAATATATATCGTTTTTTGAATTGAGCAGAGTGGTTCTGTCGAAAATAAAAA
>CAKMZF010000087.1:0-5844 GCA_929200405.1 uncultured Gammaproteobacteria bacterium
ATATCAGTATGGCAAAAGCCATCCCGAAAATAACCGGTGACGGGGTTATCACAACACTGCGTGAGAGGTTCACCTAAAACATTTAACGCTTGGTTATTGCCAAAATCTGTATAACCCACCATTCTCTCCGTATAGTTTATAAGCGGCAACAATGCCGCCCGATCATAGGATTTAACCCAATCTACAACGCTTATACTACCGCTGCTCTTAATCTTCTCATCGCCAAATCTTTTCCGGTAACCATCAACAAATCTCCCAAAGATGGCGCTTGTTTTTTACCAGTAATTGCGATCCGTATCGCAGGGCCAAGAGCACCGAGTTTAACGCCGGCATCTACAGCCGTTTGCTTACATAGTGCATCTAGGTCAGCTGCATTCCAGTCATCAACCGCTTCTAATCCCTGAATCAGTTGCACCAATAAAGAGTTACTTTGCTCGCTGGCTATCAGTTCTGCCGCAGGATCATCCATCTGCAAAGCACTGTCTGGTACTAAAAATGCCATTTCTTCAAGCATCGCTACCAAAGTATCCGTACGTTCACGGAACAGCGACATTCCCGATTGCAACTCGGCATCTGCCATATTCCACAGCGCATTGTCTGGGTAAGTCTCTTTGCATGTCTGCAATAGCTTGTCTAAGCTATATTGCTTCATCCAATGTTGATTTAACCAAGCCAATTTTTCGGGGTTAAAAGCCGACGGCGCTCTATTGATATTATCTGCATTAAAATGCTGAATTAAATCCGCCATCTCAAATATTTCTTGATCGCCATGAGACCAGCCCAAGCGCACTAGATAATTCACCAGTGCCTCAGGCAAAAAACCTGCCTGCTTGTATTCCATGACATTCAAAGCACCGTGGCGTTTGGAGAGCTTCGCACCATCACTGCCTAAAATCATCGGTACATGAGCAAACACCGGCACCTCTTTAGCTAAGGCTTCATAGAGATTAATCTGTCTAGGCGTATTATTAATATGATCTTCACCACGTAAAACATGCGTAATCTTCATATCGCTATCATCTACGACTACGCAGAAATTGTAGGTAGGCGTATCATCAGAGCGCCAGATAATTAGATCATCAAGCTCGCTGTTACTAATCACCACCTCATCGCGAACCTGATCTTTCCAGCTCACATCTCCCTGTTGCGAATTGCGGAACCTAACCACTGGTTTCACGCCATCTTTAGCCTCCCCACTTAAACCAAGATCACGACAGCGACCGTCATAACGTGGTTTCTCCTTTGCTTGCATCTGTGCTTCGCGCATGGCATCCAAGCGCTCTTTACTACACTCGCAATAATAAGCCTTGTCTTCTGCCAATAATTGATCCACGTGTTTTTTATAGAGTTCGAGCCGCTGAGATTGATAAAACGGACCTTCATCACAATCCAGTCCCAGCCAATTCATCGCCTCGATAATGGCCTCTGTCGCTGCCGCAGAGTTTCTTTCAGTGTCTGTATCTTCAATCCGAAGAACAAACTGTCCACCCGCAGCCTTAGCTTGTAACCAACTAAATAAACCTGTTCTAGCTCCACCTATATGTAAAAAACCCGTTGGGCTGGGCGCAAATCTTGATCGCATATTCTAAAGTCACCTTAAATTGTTAGAACCGGAATTGTAAGACAGCCACGCCAGCATGCAAGCGTTTCTCAACAGCGAAGCAAATCTATTGCAGATATTAAGTAAGGGAGTTTAGTAAAGCTACTGCCATAATTGAGAGCTGAAAGTTTTCCTAGTCGCTCAAAATCCCGCTTACTCTGTGTTAAAATTAACACCCTCCTGGTCAACTTAGATACTTACCATGTTTGATAATTTACAAGATCGATTACAGTCCACCGTCAAAAAACTCAAGGGTCAAGCACGTTTGACCGATGCCAATATTAAAGACACGCTCAAAGATATCCGCGTTTCTTTGCTCGAAGCAGATGTCGCTTTGCCAGTTGTCAAAGGGTTTATTGCTGATATACGCAAGCGAGCAATTGGTCGAGAAGTTCAAAAAAGCTTAAACCCCGGTCAAGCACTGGTTAAAGTGGTACAACAAGAGCTAATTAGCGTAATGGGTCAGGAGAATGAAAAGCTCAATCTGCAAGCCCAGCGCCCTGTAGTTGTCTTAATGGCAGGCCTGCAAGGTTCAGGTAAGACCACCAGCACGGCTAAATTAGCCAAGCGACTAAAAGAAAAAGACAAGCAACAAGTTTTAGTTGTCAGCTGTGATGTTTATCGCCCCGCAGCAATGGAGCAGTTAAAAATACTGGCTAATGAACTGGAAGTAGAAGCCTACCCTGCACAGCCAACACAAAAGCCAAGAGATATCGCAGTTGCAGCCCATGAATATGCCAAAAAACATGGCAAAGATATCGTTATTATCGATACCGCCGGTCGTCTTAGTGTTGATCAAGAAATGATGCAAGAGATTAAAGACATTCATCAGGCAACCTCTCCTACCGAAACATTATTTGTGGTTGACAGCATGACCGGTCAAGATGCTGCCAACACTGCCAAAGCCTTTGGCGAAGTACTACCGCTTACGGGGGTGATACTCACCAAGACCGATGGCGACGCCAGAGGTGGTGCTGCGTTATCAGTAAGAACCGTCACAGGCGCACCCATTAAATTTATCGGCTCTGGTGAAAAAGTCGCGGATTTAGAAGCATTTCACCCCGACCGTATCGCCTCCAGAATTTTAGGCATGGGAGATGTACTCTCATTAGTTGAAGAGCTGGAGCAAAAAGTCGATCAGCAGCAAGCTGCCAAAATGGCGAAGAAAATCCACCAAGGACGAGGCTTCACGTTGGTCGACTTTAAGGAGCAAATGCAGCAAATGATGAACATGGGGGGCATAGGCGCCATGCTAGACAAACTGCCGGGCGCCGGAGCGATGTCTGAGGCAGTTGCCAGTCAAGCTTCCGACAAAGAAGCCAAGCGTATGATCGCGATTATTGACTCTATGACCCTACAAGAGAGGCAAATGCCAGACCTTATTCAAGGCTCTAGAAAACGTCGCATTGCCGCGGGTAGTGGCTCGGATATTCAGCATGTTAATAAACTACTGAAAAACTTCAAGCAATCACAGAAGATGATGAAGAAAATGAAAGGTGGCGGCATGAAAAAAATGATGCGAGCCATGAGTGGTTTAGGCGGAATGGGCGGCGGTATGCCACCCATGAGATAAATTGCCATATATACTATGCCGCAGTAATATTTTTTCCAATTTACCTACGCATCGACTCATAAAAAAGCCAGCTATACGCTGGCTTTTTTATTTTTACTGGTGCTTAACTGCTCTAGTAATTCTTCTTTCTAAAAAATAAATGATCTAAAGATATTACCCCCGCACCATTTTTTACTAAGAACAGCAGTGACACTAACCATAGCGCATGTTTACCAATAATGCCTTTCAGAACATTCTTCCACTCCGCCAGTGAATACCAATCCCCTTCAATCGCTAGGTTCGTATCCACAAAGTGAATAACTAATACCATCGCTATCAATGCCAAAGCAGATCCTCTGGTAAATATTCCCAATAATATAAGCACTGGAAAAATTAACTCAGCAAAGGTGGCAGCATAAGCATTAAATGTGGGAAATGGCAGTCCAAATAACTCCACAAATTGATAAAAAGTATTTTCGTTTGGCAGTAGATTTAATGGAAATGTAGCGCCCTGAGTAGACTTAGTTAATCCAGAGAAAAAGAACGGTGCAAACAACCCGATTCTGGCTAATAAACTGATTAGGCTATCAGGAATCAATCTCTGTGCTTGCTGATGAAAAGTGTCTGAAAAGTTTTGCATATTAATGCCCTTTTGGTTAATGCGAAAAAATGATGAAAAATTGAATACCGACTAAAAACTATACCTTGAAACTAACGAACATCCCGGTTTGCAGCAACTCCGCCAATATTGCCTGAGGATCAACTGAGCTATCTTGCTGTAAAACTTCTGCCAGTGCCAGTTCAAGGTTTTGCTGATCATTGGCAATAGCTTGTGCGACCCTAAATGCACCCTTAGACAAACTGTGAATCTGTATTTCAAAATCCAAGCGTAATATCAATAGAAAATTTTCATTACTGATGTCAATTTTCTCAGACTCCAGCTCCATGGTTTGCATAGCTAAGGGTGCCTGGTGCTGCTTCCATATCTGATAAATATCATATTTGCTATATAACAATGTTACTGAGTCAGCAGCTGTAAATGTCAACTCGCCTAATTTATCCGGCGCCACGGCCGCTAAACTGGCAAGATCTAAAGGTTGCTGATCGTTAGAATGGTAGGCATGATGTCTAGCAAACTCCAAAGCGATAACATCAGCCAAGTAAGGTACTGTCTCCGCTGGCGGGTAAGATTTCACAAAGTTTGTCAGCTGATCACCATAGCCAATTAATGACCCTTTCGGAGGAAGGTGGCTCTTAGCATACGCAACTGCCATCGTGCGAAAAAACGATTCTCCCACTAATGCCACAGAGACAGGCATAACACCCATTAAAGCGCTGCTAAGTGAGTGCCAGACATTATTCTGATAAATAGAAAACTTCTCTGAGAGCAACCTATCTGCGGTAAAAATAGCCTGTAATTCTATGTCTGAGGATTCATACAAACTCTTTACGAAAAGCTGTTGATAGCTTTCCAAACTATTGACTGCTTCGACTTTTTCGAGGTCTTGATTAACTAGCTCAGGCATAATTCTTAGCCTCTGCGCTTTGTCCATGACTAAGCGATAGCGAGTTGTTTGGTATATCGCTAATAGAATACTTGATACGCTCAATCTCATTGAGCATCACTGATAACGCTGGCGGATTGGTATCCCACTCCATTAATGTCGGCGCTAAAGGGTATTTCTGGGCAAAATATCGATACAGCTTTAGCACCGAATCACTAACCACAGAACCATGATCATCGACCAAATATGGTTCGCCATTTGATAGCGAAATAGTGGCATGACCTGCCATATGTATTTCCCCAACCTGATCGCCTGCTATGGCATCTATATAGGCATAAGGGTTAGTTTTTTGATTTCCGGTGGAAACGATAATATTATTAATATCTAATAATAAGCCGGCACCACTTGCTGATAAAACTTCATTTATAAAATTCGGTTCATCAAAATCAGACTCTGCGGCGGTCAAATAAGTTGATGGATTTTCCACTAAAATTTGGCGACCAAGTTGATTCTGAACAATATCAATATGCTCTACCAATATACTAGCTGCTTCTTTTGTAAGCGGCAGCGGCAATAGATCATTTAAAAAGCTACCACTGGGAGCGACTGACCAGCTAATATGATCGGACATTTGCCAAGGTAAAAAGCGCTGTTTTAATTTCGCCAATTTTGCCGAATGGTTGCAAATATGGTTATTCGCCCTCTCTCCAGCAGACCCTAGAGATAGACCTACCCCATGCAAGGATACATCATATTGCTCTCTGATTTTTTCTAATTGAAATAAGCTTAAACCACCATCACTCATATAGTTTTCAGGGTGCACTTCTACCCAATTAATTTGCCTAGGTAAAGTCTCTAGCAGTTCTGAAAAATATTGTGGCTTAAAACTAATGCCGAAACTGGGTGTTAACATTGATTGAGTTGAGTCATCAAGAGATAAAGTGCTGTGTTGATTTGACATACTATCCACTTTACCCCTTAAAATTTCCTAATCACTAATATTTAGTATTGTTAGGAGAAGCCAAATTTAGCTATTTGGCAAATTTCTGTCAGTAGCTTCTAGCGTACCACCAACCAGCTTTTCACAAGTACCTGCTGGCAGGTATAACCATGCATTGCCTTGAGCGTGCATTGTAGAAGTACCCGCACAAGTTGTGCCTGGACCAGCAGCGCAATCATTGCCGCCT
>CAKMZF010000087.1:5944-9382 GCA_929200405.1 uncultured Gammaproteobacteria bacterium
AGTCATGCTTAATGCGCCCATCAATGCTACTGCTGCTATTGCTTTGTTATTCATTTTGATCTCCAATTTGTGAGGTTTTCAATTTGCTGACGTTTTACTAAACATCAACTTACCCAATCTTATACGCAGAGACATTTCAGGATAGATGCACTGTTAGAAGTAAAAATTTAAAATATTCGTTAAACTACACAAAGAGACATTAAATAATACTCAAAACAATCTCAAGCCCAACTATTGTAAACAGTCGCCAGCGGATTTCCTCTCGTCAAGAAGAGTTCGCTCAACGCATTACTGCAACCTACTGTTTATATGCGATGCATGTTTCTACTAAAAGTGGCACGTTAGCAAACAAATTCAGGCATTATATTTTTCAAGAAATCTATCACTGTCGCTAGTTATCAGATAAAGACTTCTTTGCCCTTCACATTTTCAAAAAAAAGCGTAAAATACCGCCCTCTTTTGGGTAAAGGGCGGCTATCCTTTAAATTATCTCCTCCCTAAAGAATACATACGGAGTATGTACTGCGCTGATAACCCTCAAGCAGTGCTACTGCAATTAGTTAATTAATAAAACGAAAACCAAGAGGTATTCATGGTAACCATTCGTCTTGCCCGTGGCGGCATGAAAAAGAAACCTTTCTACCACGTAGTGGCAACCGATAGCCGCAATTCACGTGATGGAAAATTCCTAGAGCGTTTAGGCTTTTATAACCCACATGCAAGTGGTCAAGCACAGTCACTAGAGTTAAATCTAGAGCGTATTGAGTACTGGACTAGCGTAGGTGCACAGAAATCAGAGCGTGTTGCAAAGCTAATCAAAGATTATCAGCGTGAAGTTGCAAACCCTGGTTACTTAGAAGGCAAAAAAGACAAGAAACTTGAAGCAAAGCGTGAACGCGAAGCTGCTGCTGAGGCGGCCGCTGCTGCTGAACGTGAAGCGGCTGCGGCGGCTGAAGCCGCTGAAAAAGCTAAGGCCGAAGCAGCTGCCGCTGCCGAAGAAGCTGAAGCACCTGCTGAAGAAGAAAAAGCAGAGTAATCTCTGTTTAGCAGACGATAAAAATCTATTATCGTCTGCTACCGCTCCCCGAACTTTTCAAACTTATCTTATCCAACTGAGCTTTCCGATGATTGTTTTGGGCAAAATCAATGGTTTTTATGGTGTACGTGGCTGGGTAAAGTTATTCTCCCACACTCAACCCCGCGAACAAATCCTAACTTATAATCCGATTTATATCCGCCCAGCTGCACGAGACAGCCGCGCTAACGCTCATGGCAGTGATGACAATTGGGAGCCAATTAAGATTTTGCAAAGAAGAAAACAAGGCTCAAATGTTTTGGCTTTGCTAGAAAACATAGACAGCAAAGAAAAAGCTGCCGAATACCTAGGTTTTGAAATCGGAATTAAGCGCGAACAACTACCAAAACTGAAAAAAGATGCCTATTACTGGAATGATCTAGAAGGTCTGACAGTTGTTGATAGTGACAATAACGCTTTTGGTAAAATAGATCACATGATAGAAACTGGTGCCAATGATGTGATGGTGATTACCACAGCCGGCACTGCTGCTGAAAAACATGGCCAGACAATTCTGATTCCTTTTACCATCGATTATCATGTGCTATCGGTAGACTTAACAAATGAAGTCGTGGTTGTTGATTGGGATCCCGACTTTTAACTTTAATCTGATTTCTCAGAACTGTCTCAGAAAGGTATACTAGCTATCTTTACTGCTGCAATGGCAAGCTCGTCTCCGCAGCCACAGTCACTTCATTATCTTAGCTTATGCACTTTCAAGTCATCACTATATTACCCGAAATCATCTTGCCCATAAAACAACATGGTGTGATTGGTCGTGCTTTTGACAAAGATATATTGTCACTAAATATGCACAGCCCACGAGATTTCACCACAGACGCCCATCGTACAGTAGATGATCGCCCATATGGCGGAGGGCCTGGCATGGTAATGAAACCAGAGCCGCTTGCCTTGAGCATTGAACATGCAATCTCACATAGCAAAAATCCAGCTAAGAAACCATTGACTGTGTATCTTAGCCCGCAAGGAAAGACTTGGAACCAATCACTCGCTCAACAGTTAGCACAGCTATCTGAGCTTGTCATTGTTTGTGGTCGTTATGAGGGGGTCGATGAACGCTTTATAGATAGCCATATTGATATGGAAATATCATTAGGTGACTTTGTTCTCAGTGGGGGCGAACTTGGCGCCATGCTAATGATTGATAGCATTGGACGCCTAATACCCGAGGTTTTAGGCCACCCATTGAGTGCAGAACAAGACTCTTTTAGCAACCCAGAGTCCATGCTATTGGACTGCCCACACTACACGCGCCCAGAAATTTGGCGTGGTGCTGCAGTCCCAGATGTCTTAAAAAGTGGCGATCATCGAAAAATATCTGACTGGAGAGCAAAACAATCCCGAATCAGGACTTGGCAAAGGAGACCAGAGCAGGTAAAATCCTCCGCGCCCAAATAGGGCATGAAATATCATCTTATCGTTTGACGCCTCTCTCGATTAGATAATTTAGTTTTACCTAGGTTTGTTTTATAGCAACCTAATATAAGTACCTCTCCTGAGCCTAGCCTGCAGTGATGTACTGGAGTAATAAAATGACAGAAGAAAACCAAACAGAGGCTACTGAAGAAGTAGTTGATGCAGTAGAGACTACTGCGGAAGAAGCGCCAGCGAAAAAGGCCTCGGATCCTGCCAAAGCGCGCGCAATGGGTACTATCATCAAAGAAATTGAAGATGAGCAGCTCAAAAAAGACTTACCTGAATTTAATCCTGGCGACACAGTTGTTGTCTCTGTAAAGGTAGTTGAGGGTCAGCGTGAGCGTCTACAGGCTTATGAAGGTTTAGTAATTGCTAAGCGTAATCGTGGTCTAAACTCCTCTTTTACTGTTCGTAAGATCTCTAGTGGTGAAGGTGTTGAGCGTGTATTTCAAACACACAGCCCAGTAGTTGCAAAAATTGAAGTTAAGCGCCGTGGCGATGTCAGACGTGCTAAACTTTACTATATTAGACAACTTGAAGGTCGCGCAGCGAGAATCAAAGAGAAATTGGCGAAACGCTAATTTACAAAAAGGCGCAGCAAGCGCCTTTTTTTATACCTATAAGAATTATATGAAAGATTGGTTGCTACAGATATTACCCTCTGTAACCCAGATAGCAATAACGGCTGGCGGCACTATAGCCAGCTTTGATCCAGCGAATACAGCCACCAGCTTAAAAGCGGATAACAGCCCAGTAACTGCTGCTGATTTGGCTGCGAATGCCATTATCGTCAATGGCTTGTCAGAGCTAACACCAGACATCCCGATTCTCTCAGAAGAGTCTCCGATACCAGACGCCCTAAAATCCTCAAATCCCGATACTTTTTGGTGCATAGATCCGCTAGATGGCACCAAAGGTTTTTTAAA
>CAKMZF010000087.1:9482-11341 GCA_929200405.1 uncultured Gammaproteobacteria bacterium
CACAGCGCTCTAAAATTCGGTTGGTTAATGCGCGGCACTGCTGATATTTTCGTTCGTATAAGCCCTACTAATTCTTGGGATACTGCCGCAGGGCATTGTTTGCTTAATGCAATAGGTGGCGAAATAGTGGATTTTAAAGGGCAGCCATTGCGTTATGAGTTTATAGGCCCAATCTGGTTGAACCCCAGCTTTATCGCCGTAGCAGATAAGGCTATGCTAGAGCTTATACCTTTCTCAAAACTACCATCCGAACATAGTGAGACTACTGCTCCACTTCATAGCCTGCCATCTAAGTAACTAACCAAATGACTACTGATTATCAACCACCTGACTGGATAAACAAACCACTATCTGAGTTAACCCAGCAACAATGGGAAGCACTTTGCGATGGCTGTGGTAAATGCTGTTTACATAAATACTTTGCTGACCCAGATGACATTGAAGAGCGGCAGTTTAATCCCGATATTCCAGAGAACTTAAAAAACCATCCCTATGTGTATAGTCAAATGACCTGTGAACTATACTCTGTGGATAAATGCGGCTGCACTGACTATCACAATCGTCAGCAAAGAATGCCAGATTGCGTGCCACTAAACCCTGAAACTGTCGCCACATTAGATTGGTTACCAACAACCTGCGCCTATAAACTCAGATTGGAAAACCGCCCCTTGCAAGAATGGCACCCTTTAGTTTCTGGCTCTCCTGAAACAGTCAAAGACGCTGGTGCCGCCATTAGCGCATGGGCTGTTGAATTTAACCACAAGGAAGACCCCCTAGACTATCTCATCGACTTTATTCCCTAGTTCTTTTAGGCTGGATTTCTGTTAATTGTTACTTAATTACACACAATAATAGGAGTAAATATTCCTAGATCTTATTTAAGCCATTTATCTTTGGTTTTAGCTATAGTAGATATGCTAAGTAATTGCTAAAATAAGGTTTTAGCCAAAGAAAGTTGTCTACTTATGAGCCAAGATAACCTGCCACTTAAAGGCAGTATGTTCCCACTGACTGTCCTCGATCTTTTAGAAGCTGATTTCACAGACTTAGCACAACAACTCGAAGAAAAAATTGCCGTAGCCCCTGACTTTTTCAAAGGCAGCGCTATCATAGCCGACTGTGGGCTATTAGCCGAAGATATTGATTTTTTAGCGCTTAAAACTGCTGTCGATTCTACTGGCATGTATTTAATTGGCGTTTCAGGCCTCTCAGAAACACAAATGTTAGCAGCGCGCGAAGCGAATTTACCTCAATTTAAGCAGTTGGGCAAAAAGAGAAAGCTCAATGAAACTGACTTAGCCAAAAACTCACAAATAGAGCCACTAGACAAAACGCCTAAAGCACCAGTTGAAAGCAAAGATAAAACCTCTAGTCCAGCTAACAGCTCTACGCTATCTCCTCAAGTTGTAGAAATTGAGAAAGAAGTTATTCGCGTAATTGAAACAGACTATAAGCCGCCGAAAATTTACGAAGGTACTGTAAGAGGAGGCCAAAGGCTTTATGCCGAGAATCGAGATCTAATTATCATTGGAAATGTCAGCCACGGCGCAGAAGTCATTGCTGATGGAAATATCCATATCTACGGCACACTCAGAGGCCGAGCTTTGGCAGGCGCGCAAGGTGATATAACCGCAATTATTTGCACTCAACGTATTGAAGCGCAATTAGTTTCTATCGCTGGGTATTACAAAGTGCTTGAAGATGTGAAAGAATATGCATCATTGGGTGCTATTAAAGTACATTTACAAGACACATCATTAAAATTCAAACCCATTGATCAAGCGTAAAGCTTTAGAGGAGACTATTTTGGCTACAGTTTTGGTTGTAACCTCCGGAAAGGGCGGCGTTGGTAAAACAAC
>CAKMZF010000088.1 GCA_929200405.1 uncultured Gammaproteobacteria bacterium
TGAGGTCTATTCATAAGCGTCTTCAGGAATTTTCGGCAGTGCTTCCTAAAAATTAAATTTCTAATCATTCAATTTTTTAATGAGATTTTTTTGGAAAAACACGAGAAATGGAGAGTTATATTTTACAATAGACTTCTAGCATGCATTTTTGCTTTAATTATTTGATAGACAAGGGAACATTAATGGTATTTCAATACTTGCAATCTCGACTGAGTGTAATCTCGGCGTCATTGCCTTTGCTGTTAAAAAGCGCATTTTTAATGGCTATAGTGCCGTTTATGGTGCTTAATTTAGTGTCTGCAGAAATAGTTACTGTGACCAGAGTAGCAACTTTTGGTGAACCTAAATACCCCAAAGATTTTAGTCATTTTGATTATGTAAACCCTGATGCATTCAAAGGTGGCAAGATCACTTTGTCGGTAATTGGTACTTATGATAATTTTAATCGTTATGCCAGTCGCGGTGCTGCAGTGGTGGACTCTGGGCAGCTTTATGACGCTTTTTTTGTGAAATCAGAGGACGAAATTGATGCTTATTATCCGTTAATTGCCACTGAGATTTCGCATGATTCTGAGTTTACTTGGATGGAAGTGACATTGAACCCCAAGGCGAGGTTTCACGATGGTGAGCCGATAACTGCTGATGATGCTGTTTTTAGTTATAATAAGTTTATGACCGAAGGTGTTGAATTTTTTAGGATTAATCACGCGCCAATTAAAAGTTATACCAAGTTAAATGATCACAAAGTCCGCATAGAAGCAACTGAGCCAAGTAAAGAGTTGATGGTGGGGTTGCTTACGCTAGCTATTTTACCTGAGCACTATTGGTCTGACAAAGATTTCTCTGAACCCTTAAATGAGCCGCCATTGAGCAGTGGCCCGTATAAAATATCAGAATATGATATTGGTAGAGATGTGACTTACGAGAGAGTCCAAGATTATTGGGCAGTGGACTTGCCTAGTAGAAAGGGCTTATTTAATTTTGATTCTATTCGTTATGATTATTACCGTGATAGTAATGTGGCATTGGAGGCTTTTAAAGCGGGTGAGTATGATTTTCGCATGGAAAATACTGCCAAAAATTGGGCTGAGTTATATGTAGGTGCCAATTTTGATAATAATTATATTATTAAAGAAGGCATAGAAAATGATAGTCCTCAGGGTTTTTCAGGTTTTGTTTTTAACACTGAAGCTGAGGTTTTTCGAGACTCCAAGGTCAGAGAAGCATTAAGTCAATTAATGGATTTTGAGTGGATGAATAAGACACTTTTTTATAACCAATACAGCAGAAGTCACAGTTTCTTTCAAAACACTGAATATGCCGCGACAGAGCTCCCCAGTGAAGCGGAGTTGGAATATTTAAAGCCATTGAAAGACAAAATTCCAGAGAGGGTATTTACAGAAGTTTTCACCCCATCAGTTACCGATGGTTCTGGCCGTATAAGGGCTCAGATGCGTAAGGCATTAGGTTTGCTTAAAGAGGCGGGCTGGGAGGCTAGAGATGGTAAAATGGTAAATACTGAAACTGGAATACCCCTAGTTTTTGAGATATTGGTTTATGACCCAACCTATGAGCGTGTTTCCATACCTGTTTCTCGTAATATGAAGAAAATTGGGGTGGAGATGAAAGTTAGAACAGTTGATACGACTCAATACCTTAAAAGACTTCGAGATCGTGATTACGATATGATTTTTTCAGGTTTTTCTGCCAATGCTTACCCCAGTCCAGATTTAAAGATTGTCTGGCATAATAAGTATATAGACAGTACTTATAATAAGGCGGGGGTGAAAGATGCCGCTATTGATTCCCTAATAGAGCAAATTGAAGATAATCAACAGAACCCAAAAGCACTAAAAGCATTGGGGCCAGCACTAGATAGGGTACTGCAGTGGGGACATTATTTAATTCCCGGCTGGCATTTGGCAAAGTATCGTATCGCTTATTGGAATAAATTCTCAAAGCCTGAGATCACCCCTAAATTCTCATTGGGCTTTGATAGCTGGTGGTACGATGCTGAAAAGGCTAATAAGTTACCAGAACATAAGCGTAGTTAAGCTTAACCGGCACAGCTTTAGCGATCATTATCTCTGTAATATGATTTATACTAACTACCAATTGTTACCCAAGTCACCAAGACTTGATCGTATGCTTGGGTCTGTAAAAAGGTTGGTAGTGATATGTTAAATTATTTAATCCGACGAATTTTGTTGATCATTCCCACGCTTTGGGTGATTTTAACGATCAACTTTTTTATTATTCAGGCAGCACCTGGTGGACCAGTAGACCAAGCTATTGCCAATATGCAGGGATTAACCGATGGTTCAATGGCGAGAATATCGGGAAATAACCAAAATGAAGTGGGAGCGTCATCTGCTTCTAATGGTGATTTGGTGAGTCGGGGTAATCGTGGCTTAGATCCTGAGGTGATTGAAGCGATAAAAAAGCGCTACGGCTTTGATAAACCATTGCTGCAACGCTATGGTGAGATGCTGTGGCAATATCTACGGTTTGACTTTGGTGATAGCTTATTTAAGGGCAATAGCGTAATGGAGCTCATTAATCAGCGGATGCCAGTTTCAATTTCATTGGGGGTTTGGTCAACGCTATTAATTTATCTCATCTCTATTCCCTTGGGGATTCGCAAAGCACTCGTGCACGGCAGTAAGTTTGATATTTGGTCTAGCTCGGTAGTTATTATTGGCTATGCTATTCCTAGTTTTTTATTTGGCTTTGTATTAATTATTTTATTTGCAGGAAGCAGTTATTGGAGTTGGTTTCCATTGCGCGGTTTGACTTCAAATAATTTCGAGGAGCTATCGGCCATAGGTAAAATCACCGATTATTTTTGGCATATGGCATTGCCCGTTACGGCTATGGTTATCGGGGGATTTGCTACGCTGACCATGCTCACCAAGAATGCTTTTTTGGATGAAGTTCGAAAGCAATATGTTATTACCGCTAGGTCTAAAGGGCTAACAGATCATCAAGTGCTATATGGCCATGTGTTTAGAAATGCGATGCTACTGATTATCGCAGGCTTTCCAAGTATGCTTATAGGTATGCTATTTACTGGCTCCTTGCTCATAGAGGTAATGTTCTCTCTAGAGGGTCTGGGGCTGTTAGGTTACGAGGCTACACTACAACGCGATTATCCCGTGATGTTTACCACACTTTATCTGTTTACTTTGTTGGGGCTGCTGTTGGGTGTTTTATCTGACTTTACCTATACCTTAGTAGACCCTAGAATAGATTTTGAAGGGCGATAGCAAAGTAGATATCTATGAGACTAAAGCCTAAAATTACTCCCTTAACCAGAGAACGCTGGCGTCGTTTTAAAGCGACAAGGCGTGGTTATTGGTCACTGTGGATATTCTTATTTTTATTCTCGATCAGCTTATTCTCTGAGTTCATTGCCAATGATAAACCATTGCTAGTAAATTATGATGGCCAACTTTACACGCCTGTCTTCTTTAGCTATAGCAGCAAAACCTTTGGCGATGAGTTTGACTTTGAGGCGGATTATAGTGATCCCTATTTACAGGAGTTGATAGAAAAGAAAGGCTGGATGTTATGGCCGCCAGTGCGATTCTCTTATGATACTTTAAATCGAGATATTGATGGTCCCACCCCTTCCCCACCTACCAGAGATAATTGGCTGGGCACAGATGATAAGAGCCGTGATGTGTTGGCAGGAATACTCTATGGGTTTCGTATATCCGTGCTATTTGGCTTTGCACTAACCTTATTTTCCGCAATTATTGGGGTGAGTGTGGGTGCTATCCAGGGCTATTTTGGCGGCAGGATAGATCTGCTTGGTCAGCGTTTTATAGAGGTATGGAGCGGCATGCCAACATTATTTTTGTTGATTATATTAAGCTCGGTTATTGAGCCTAATTTCTGGTGGTTGTTAGTGATAACGGTGTTATTTGGCTGGATGGGCTTTGTCGGAGCGGTACGTGCTGAGTTCCTGCGTGGCAGAAACATGGAGTATGTGAAAGCAGCTCAAGTAATGGGTGTGAGCGACTTTACCATTATGTGGCGGCATATCTTACCGAATGCTATGGTCGCGACATTAACCTTTATGCCGTTTGTGCTAGGGGCTTCGGTCACCACGCTAACTTCGCTAGACTTCTTAGGGTTTGGTCTACCAGTAGAGTCTCCTTCTTTAGGTAAGCTGCTGACGCAAGGCAAAGATAATTTGCAGGCACCTTGGTTGGGGTTATCAGTATTTATCGTGCTTTCAGTTATGTTAGGCCTGTTGGTGCTGATTGGTGAGGCGGTACGAGATGCTTTTGATCCCTACCGACAGGAAGGAAAGCACTGATGTTAACAGTCAGCCGATTGCGTTATTCTTTTTATACCGATGATGGCTTGCGAGAAGTCCTGAAAGGGGTTTCTTTTCGTGTTGGCGACGGTAAGACTTTGGCATTGGTAGGGGAAAGCGGCTCTGGAAAGTCGGTAACTGCACAGAGTATCTTGCGATTGCATGACCCGCGCACAGCGGTACAAACAGCAGGGGATATTCGTTTTAATAACGAGGCGATTAGCAGCAGGTCTGTGATGCAACTGCGTAAACAATCTGTTGGCATGATCTTTCAGGAGCCAATGGTATCGTTGAATCCATTGCAGAGAGTCGGTAAACAAATTGGTGAGCGTTGGGAGATTAGCAACCCAGACAGGCAGGAAGAGTCTGAAAAAAGAGCGCTAAACTGGTTAACTCGGGTGGGTTTACGAAGTCCACAGAGCAAGATGCATGCATATCCGCATCAGCTTTCTGGTGGAGAAAGGCAGCGTGTGATGATCGCGATGGCATTGATAACTGAGCCGGAGCTACTTATTGCTGACGAACCGACTACTGCTTTAGATGTGAATATTCAGGCACAGATATTACGATTGCTAGCAGATATCAAAGCCGAGTTAGGCATGTCGATGCTGTTCATCACCCATGATTTAAATATTGTCAGGCAATTGGCGGATACTGTGGCGGTAATGCGCGATGGTGAAATTGTGGAAAAAGGCAGCGTCAATCGTATATTTAACCATGCTAAGCATCCTTATACTCAGATGCTAATAGCAGCAGAGCCAGATCCGTTGCCAGAGAAACTGCCTTCGGCAGAAACCATACTTGAAGTTGAAGACTTAAAAGTATGGTTTCCTATTACTGCAGGTATATTTAAGAAAGTGGTTGATCATGTTAAAGCAGTTGATGGGGTAAGCTTTCGCATCGCCAAGGGAAGTTGTGTTGGAATAGTCGGTGAGAGCGGTTGCGGTAAGACTACTATGGCATTGTCTTTACTAGGTATTGTTGATGGTACCGGAAAAGCAGAATTCGCAGGGGTGAATTTGCTGGCATTAAATCACAAGCAGATGCAACCGTATCGGGCAGATATTCAGATGATATTCCAAGATCCCTTTTCAGCACTGAGCCCACGGCTGAATGTGGCAGAGATTATTGCTGAGGGTCTTCTTGTTCATACCAAATTAGATGATGTTGAAACAGTACAGAGAGTGGTATCTGTAATGGAAAAAGTTGGGCTTGATCCAGAAACGCGATTTCGCTATCCCATGCAATTCTCAGGAGGACAGCGTCAAAGAATTGCGATTGCCAGAGCTTTGATTTTAGAGCCTAAGCTCATTATTTTGGATGAGCCAACTTCCTCCTTAGATCGTTCGGTGCAGAAACAGATTCTGTCGCTTCTTCGCACATTGCAAACAGAGCTTGGGATAAGCTATGTGCTTATTACCCATGACCTAGCAGTGGTCAGAGCCATGTGTCATTCAACGGTAGTGATGCAGGCAGGTAAAGTTGTAGAAATATCAGAAACACAGCAGCTTTTTGCCGACCCCCAAAGTGAATATACTAAAAAACTGTTTGCAGCTGAAATCCGCAAATACGGTGAGTAACTTCAGCGGTAACAGATCAATAATCTCCTACATAAAAAGACGATATTTGCTATGACTGAATTTGCTGCTCAAGTACAAGCTAAAATAGATCAAAAGACTAAGCCGCCAGGTTCGCTTGGTCAGCTAGAATCACTAGCTGAGAAAATCGCCACTGCACAGCAAACCCTAACTCCAACGCTTTCCAAGCCTCATGTCGTAGTCTTTGCAGGAGATCATGGACTCGCTGATGTTGGCGTCAGCGCTTTTCCTAAAGCGGTTACTGCGCAGATGGTGCTAAACTTTGCCAGTGGAGGAGCCGCAATCAATGTATTTTGCCGTCAGCAGGGCATGGATTTAACAGTAGTGGATACTGGAGTGGATTTTGATTTCGACCCTAATTTGCCAATTGTCCACGGCAAGGTTGGTAGAGGGACGGCGAATATGCTGGAGTCGTCAGCTTTAACTCCCGAACAACTCGGGCAATGTGTTGATCAGTCGGAATCATTGGTTGCCCAAATTGCGGCAGATGGTTGCAATATTATTGGTTTTGGCGAGATGGGTATTGGCAATACAGCAGCGGCATCATTGATCATGAGCGCACTATATGATTTGCCACTTGAAGTTTGTGTTGGGCGAGGTACAGGGCTAGATGATGCTGGTCTGCAAAATAAGCTACAACTACTGCGACAAGTGAGAAATAACCATACACCGAATTCTCCGGAGGAAATATTGACGGCATTTGGTGGTTTTGAAATTGCCCATATTGTCGGTGGTATGTTGGCGGCAGCTTCTTTAAAAATGCTTATCTTAGTGGATGGTTTTATCACTACCGCAGCCTATGCAGTGGCTTACGCAATTAATCCTGATATAGAAAACTACGCTATTTTCTGCCATAGCTCTGCGGAGCAAGGTCATGAGAAACTATTAACTTGCTTAGATGTACAGCCGTTATTGCAGCTGAATATGCGGCTTGGCGAGGGCAGTGGCTGCCCGCTGGCGTATCCTCTAGTGCAAAATGCCGTTGCTTTTTTTAATGAAATGGCGAGTTTTGCAGAAGCTGGCGTCTCTGATGGCAATGCTCACTCGCAGTAAATCTTCGCCTTTCTATCATGGATAATCTACCTCAAACTAAAGCTGGTTGGCTGGCAGAGCGGGATATCTTTCTCGTTGCTATTCAATTTTTTACCAGAATTCCGGTTGGCCATATTGCTCATTATAAAAACAGTTATTTGGCGAAATCCCGAGCTTATTTTCCATTGATGGGTTGGCTAGTCGCGGCAATAGCCTCGTTAGTGCTATTGCTAACCTCGGCAGTACTGCCAACAGAGCTAGCGGTTTGGCTGACTATTGCTGCTACTGTGTTGGTAACAGGGGCATTCCATGAAGATGGTTTTGCCGACAGCTGTGATGGTTTTGGTGGAGGTTGGCAGGCTGAACAAGTGCTAACAATTATGAAAGACAGTCGTGTTGGCAGCTATGCACTGGTAGGGGTGATTTTACTATTCGCCATAAAAGCGACAGCAATGACAATGCTAGCGGAGTACTCAGTGCTGTTTTGCTGCTGGTTGCTGTGGGTAGCACATACCAGCAGTCGATTGTTGGCATCGCTATTGGTGGACTGGTTGCCCTATGTGCAAGATATAGATCTCAGCAAAGCGAAACCTATCGCAACAGAACCATTATCCAAAGCACGGCAGATACTGATGTGGACTATCGGTATATTGCCATTATTATTGACGGGCTATTGGCAGGCGTGGATTGCAATGCTGATATCAGCATTGTTAATTTGGCAATTCGGTCGTTATAGTCAGCGTAGAATCGGCGGTTATACCGGAGATGTTCTAGGCGCGGCTCAGCAAATAGCGGAAGTCAGTATTCTAGTTTGCTTTCTGGCGTTGATATAGGGTTTGCACAGTAAAAGGCAGTGATGATGGAGCTACATATTCTCAGGCATACCAAACCGGACTTCCCCGTAAATACCTGTTATGGTCAGACGGACTACCCGGTAGCGGCAACCTTTGTAGACGAAGTTAAGGAGGTCCGAGAGAATATAGCCAGTGATTATGATGCTATTATCTCTAGCCCACTACAGCGTTGCACGCAGCTAGCAGATACTTTATTTCCTGATCAAAAAATTATTCAACCTCAAGCAATGGAGTATCATTTCGGTGATTGGGAGGGGCGGAGTTGGGACGAGATAGATAGACATGAATTTGATTATTGGATGGAGGGCTATATTCATCGTCCTGCTCCGGCTGGTGAGAGCTTAGAGATATTTTTTCAAAGAATAAAACAGCTATTTGAAACGCTATACAGGCAATATAAGGATCAGAAAATATTGCTAGTGGCGCATGCTGGCGTAGCGAGATGTGGTTGGGTATGGGTGTTAGACCTGCCGCTTAGTTCGTTTTTGAATATCGATGTTAGCTATGGCGAGCTATGTGGCTTTAGAATTGCAGAACATAAAACACAGCATAGAGTATTGTTTAAGTATCCAATAAATAAAATATCAGAGCCGTTACCTAGCAGCTTTACGACCTAAGCGGTTTAATCGATACTGGCAAACCGGCAACCATTAAAGTGACTTGGTCACAATGTGCTGCAAGGCGTTGATGAAAGCTGCCAATAATATCCAAATATTGCCTGCTCAGCTCACCCAATGGCGTTATTCCTAAGCCAGATTCATTGCTCACGATAATAATCTTTAACGCTGAATTACTGAGCGTCTGCAAAAAATTCTCCAAAACAAGATCAATATCTGATGTTGGTAAAGAGAGCAATTGGGTGATCCAAAGTGTTAGACAGTCAATAAGTACGATAGGTGGATTGTTGGCGGATTGCTTTGAAGCACTGCTTAATTGTGTCAGTGTTTGCGATAATGACTCAGGCGTTTGGTTGCACTCAAGTGTTTGCCAACTAGATTTTTGAGGATGGTTATCACGATCAGTCTGATGCTGGCGGATGCGATCGGTAATCTCCTCATCTCCAGCGACAGCGGTTGCTAGGTAGACAACCGCTGCATCAAGTTGCTTAGAAAACGCCAATGCCTGCTTTTCGGCAAATCTGGACTTGCCAGATTTCACACCTCCAAGAATCAGCGTTTTCATCAATGCTATGGAATTTAATAGTCTGCTTTAATGCCTAGGTAATAGCTACGACCTTGAGTTCCATAATTCAAAACTTCCTGATAATCTTCATCAGTGATGTTATCAATACGCCCATAAACATCAATATTATTATTAAGCTTATAATTCGCATTAATATTTAATAAAGTGTAATCATCTAGTTTAACTGTTTCAGCGGGAAATGAGCTGAAATCATTGTCATAGTTTTTACCTCTGTATTGTAGGTTTGCGCCAACAGTAAGTTTATTATTAACATCATAGTTCGCTCCTATATCAAGAGCATGTTTTGGACGACGTATTTCAGTGTTACCATCAGCATCAGTTGCTTTAGTGTATGTGTAGGCAGCATTTATTCGAGTTTGGTCATTGAGATTTCCTCTCGCGCTGATCTCTATGCCTGTTCTCTTAGTGGTACCTTCTGTATTAGTGTTTTGGAAGTTGCTATCAAAGCCAAATAAATTATCGACTTTGCTGTTAAAATAAGTGGAGTCTATAATTAAATTATCGTCTAAAAATCTAGCTTCGTAGCCGATATCAAAACTCTCAGAAGTTTGCGGTTTTAGTGATAGATTACCAGACGATGGTGCATAAAGCTGAGTTAGGCTTGGGTTTTTAACACTTGTACCAAAGCTTGCGTGCGCCCTGCCATTGAAGTTGTTTTCGTGACTTAGGGATACTTTATAAGTTAAATCGTCACCAAATATATCATTATCTTGATAGCGCAGTGCCGCTGATGTACTTAGCCCATTGCTTAACTCAGCTGTATGCTCTAGCGCAAGTTCAAGCGTATCATTGCTTTTGTCGGCGGGAGAAAAGTTTGAATCAGAATTAACAGACTCTTTGTTTTTTTCAATTCGGCTAATCAATTTTTGCGCAGCTAATTCAGAGCCAAAATCGACAGACCCAATGTAGCCAATGGCTTGTGCTCTTCCTTTAAAATTAGTATCCCCGAAAGAAGCGTCATGGCTGAATCGTTTGGTTTCGCTGCTATTATAATATATCTTATTTGTTAAATTATTAATGTCATAGTTTGCATAGACCTGATAGGTGCTAACCGTTGCATCTGTGTAACTGTCTGTATCATTAGGTGGATTATCATAATCTGTTTCGCTTTTTTGTTGTTGTGCACTAGCACCTATGCTGAAGTTTTCGTTTATTTGACTGTGGCCTTTTAAGAAAATTGACTTATTGTCATAAGGATCTTGTTCGGTACCACCGGCTGCGGCAGATATGCCATCTGTAGACTTCTTACTAAGTGTAATTGAGCCGCTATTATTCTTATTTTTGAAAGAAATAGATCCGCCTGTAGAAAGAAAGCTTTCGGAGCCAACTTCGACATAGCCAGAGGCACTAATGCCATCTTTAGTAGCAGATTTAGTGATTATGTTTATAACACCGGCAACTGCACTACTTCCCCAGATTGCAGATTGTGCTCCTTTAATAAATTCAATTCTTTCGATATTGCTTAATGATAGATAAGAAGCATCAAAAGCACCTGAGCCACTGCTAGGGTCATTCATTTTGACGCCATCTACTAACACTAATACATCAGAGCTGCTGTGACCGCGAACAAAAATAGATGCAAGTCCATTTGTGCCTGAGTTCGCTACGCTGACCCCTGGTAAAAGTTCTAAGGCATCAGATAAGCGATGTAGTTGTCTCTTTTCTATTTCTCCTTGATCGATGACTGCCACAGTGCTACCTATATTTTTTGCTTCTTGTGAAATAGCACTAGCAGAGACAATAGTTTCAGGTAGCAATGTTACATTCTGTGCTAGGGCATTGGTGCCAAACAAAGCAAGAAGGTTGGCAGCGGTTAAGAAGCTAACTTTAGGATAAAGTTGTGTATGAGATAATGACTTCGGCATAGAGAAACTCCGTTATTAAAAATTATGGTTTCCCTGTGTGTTATATAACGTATTGCTATACTAGATGGAAAGATATGTAAAATACCAAGCCATTTATGTAATACGCCTGTTTTGAAATATAACCAAACACAGGGTATCACATCGAAACGGAGAGTTGTCTCACCGCGCCAACCACTCACCCGATGAATGACTACGATGTTACGATGGCAGGTCTCCTGACTTGCACGCTGAAACACTCTATTTAATAGCCGAAAATTATTCGGTTCATTTAAAGCGCTTCTTATCTAACAGCCTTCCCAGAATTATGCCAGTGGCTAGAGGTCAGATAACTATGCTTACAGTTGCGGGGACAGTCTGGGAGTCTCACCCAATTCCCTTTTCACTCATTTGAGG
>CAKMZF010000089.1 GCA_929200405.1 uncultured Gammaproteobacteria bacterium
GTGTTAAGTCCCAAAATGATAGACTTGGGGTATCGAATCACAGTGTGGCCACTCAAACAATGCTCTTTGACCATCTATGACCGGATATATAACTGCAATCTTCCAACTTAGATAATGATCACTTGACCGCAAGGGAGGTATTTATATAGTTCCTATTTCAGTCACAGATTCAAGCTAGCCGTTACTCGCAAAACTGGGGCTTCGGGCTGACCATGGACGAAGGCTCTCTATTGCCTGCCCAATATGAAAGCATGTAACATCATCATATGGACGACCTACTATCTGAATACCTACTGGTAGGGCTCGATCGGTCATTCCTGCTGGTATACTTAATACAGGACATCGGTTGAACATGTTGAAGAGCACCGTCATCGCTGTGTCAGTATCAGTAAGCTCACGACCATTAATGACGATAATATCTTTTTGCCAGTTTTCCGCTGGCACTTCAGGACAAGACACTGTAGGCGTTATGAGTGCATCGTATTTTTGGAACATCGGACCAAAATGGTCATGCCAAACCTGACCTGCAACTTTACGGCTTTGACGATAATCATCTGCGCTCACTGAAGATGCGGTTTCATATAGCTGCGGCACATAGTCGCTGACTTGGTTTATATGATTATTCATCGCATTTTTTAAAACGCCGTTAAAGATGAATTCTTCACTCTTATTGGCTAGTTTTATTGCCTCATCAGCCCAGTCTATTTTGATCTCTGTTACTTCAGCGCCAGCTTGCCTCAGCACATCCAAAGTTGCGAGCATCTCACGTCGCACGTCATCGACTACATGATAATGACCAAGGTCTATGGAATAAGCTATTTTCATACCACGAACATCACCAAGCTCTTGAGGGATATTTTCTTTATTCGCGAGGCTATTGTGATCCAATGGATGTGGTCCAGACATGATATTTTGCATCAAGGCTGCGTCTGCTACTGTCCGTGTCATTGGTCCTGTATTAACGTAAGGGTTGAATGAGGCATTATGATCCAACGGATTTCGCCCATAGGGTGATTTGTAGCCTACCAGCCCACATTGCGAGGCCGGTTGACGAATAGAACCCGTGCTATCACTCCCAGTGGCTATCGTGGCAGCTCCTGCCGCCACAGCCGCCGCCGAGCCGCCTGATGATCCTCCTGGGGTAATGTCCAGTCTCCAAGGGTTTCGAGTTACTCCCCATAGTTTGGAGTGACAAGTAAATAACCAACAAAACTCGGGGCATGTAGTACGCGCAAAAATTATAGCACCAGCTTCAGTTAACCTTTCTATAACAGGGTCTGTGTGTTGGTCAATTTTTTCAGCATTAATCAAAGACCCAACTGTAGCTCGTGTGCCTTTAATTGCAGATGTATCCTTAACTGCAAGCGGTATGCCCTCGAGCGCTCTCGGGTTTCCATTTAAGTATCGTGTTTCTGCTTTCTTTGCCTCTAGTCTAGCTTTGTCGTAATATTTATCGGCAAAGGGATTAATGGTTCCGCTGATTTGCTCTGCACGTTCTAATATTTTCTCTAGATATACTGATGGTGACAGCTCACCCGTTTTAAACTTTATCAAGACTTCAGTTGCGCTTAGGTAATATAATTGGTCGTTGTCAGTTGTCATATTAATCTCTGGAGTCTTATTCATATTTTTTCTTATTTTGTGAAATCTACTGCTGATAGGTTTTAGTTATTATAAAATTTTGATTCAGCTTAACTATAAGAGGCCTTGCTAATTGAGCAAGCTAACCTGCAGATATTTCTACTTATTGTTTGTTATGCGTGCAAATTAGCAGCAAGTAATCGTTTGGTATAACTATGTTGTGGGTCCGAAAAAATAGAATCGGTTATACCCTGTTCCACTATTTTGCCCATATACATAATCGCTACTCGGTCGCTGATATGTCTGACAATATTAAGGTTATGCGTTATCACTAGAATTGGCAGTTGAAAATTTTCCTGTAATTCCGCAAGCAAGTTCAATACTTCGCCCTGAATAGAAACATCAAGTCCCGCAGTTGGTTCATCTGCGATGAGCAATTTTGGCTCTTGAGCTAAGGCTCGCGCCACACAGATACGCCGTGCCTGACCGCCAGAGAGCTCGTGTGGATAACGAGTAGAAAAATTGCTGTCAAGGCCGACTAATTGCAATAGTCGCTCGACTTCATGATCTATTGATTGCGGTGGTTTAGATCGTCTTTGCAAGACCTCCCGTAGTATTGCATAAACATTCATACGCGGGCTTAGACTGCCAATAGAATCCTGAGATATCAGTGCTATTTCACTCCGAAATTTACGTAGATTTTTTTTATCTGCGGCAAGCATTGAATGGCCACAGAAATCGACTGTCCCAGATTGCATTTTAACTAAGCGTAAAATTGAGCGAATCAATGTAGTTTTACCTGAACCACTCTCTCCAACGATAGCTAGAGTTTCACCCCGATATAACTGTATAGAAGCATTATCAACAGCTTTAATAATACCTCTAGACTGTCGATTGATTAACTTTGCTAATGAAAATGGTTTTTGAAAGTTCACTTCAGCATTGGTTATTTTAAGGATAGGCGGCTCATCACTACATATACGTTCTTTAGTTTGTTCATCACCTTCTATGACTTTCAGATCAGGCTGGCTCATGGTGGGTAGTCTGCGGCATTTCTCATCTAGCCGAGCAGGATCACAAGACAGCAGCTTTGTCATGTAGTCACTTTTAGGTCTATTAAATACCTCTTCTACTGCTCCTGACTCTTGTACCTCACCTTTGAACATCACCACAACATCGCTACACAAATCAGAAACGACGCCCAAGTGATGCGTAACTACAATCATTGAGCAACCAATAGCACTCTGTAATTCTTTCAAAAGAGCTATTATTTCTACCTCAAGTGTAGCATCTAACGCGGTAGTTGGCTCATCAGCGATCAACAGTTGAGGCCTCATCATAATCGCCATAGCAATCGAAATACGCTGTTTCTGGCCTCCTGATAATTCGTGCGGATACATGTCCAATCGCGACGCAGGGTCTGGCATATGAACTGCTTGCAAAGCTTCAAGTGCTCGGTTGCGTTTTTCTAGTTCAGTTATTTTGTCTCGATACTGAATATCGATCATATGCTGTCCAATAGTCAACACTGGGTTCAAGGCACTCAATGAATCTTGCGGCACAACAGATATTCTTGATCCACGAATCTGCTTGAAATCTTCTTCTGAAAGGTCGCGTAGATCTTTATCAGCAAAATTAATTGTTCCTGATGTTATGCTCGCCACTTCAGGAAGAAGGCCTATGATGGCAGAAATAAGAGTAGATTTACCACTGCCACTTTCCCCTACTAGCCCAACAATTCGTTGCTTTGGCACTATAAAATCAACATCTTTAACAGCGTTCGATATTCCGTAATTAACGTTTAGGCCGCGTACTTCTAGAACGCTAGCTATGTTATCAGAAGTCATAATCAACCCCTTAATTTCGGATCAAATGTATCTCGTAACTGCTCACCTAAGAAGGTAAAGCCTATTGTGACGAGAATTAATGGAAGACCTGCGCTGGCCACAAGCCAAGGGGAGTTTCGAATGAACGAATAACCATCATTCAGCATGCCACCCCAGCTAGGAGTAGGAGGACGAATACCTAGACCAAGAAAACTTAAGCTACTTTCTAAAGCGATAACATAAGGCACATCCATACTGGCAACAATTAACACTGGGCCTATTGCGTTTGGCATGATGTGACGAAACAGTATCACAGGCGCACTCAGGCCAAGAGCACGAGCCGATAATGTATGCTCGGCATTACGCAGAGTTAAAGTTTGAGTCCGTATTAAACGGCCATAGGTAGGGCATGACGTGATGACAATAATTAAAATTATTGTGGTAAGGCTCGGCCCAAAAATTGCGACCACTGCAAGAGCAAACATAATGACTGGGTAAGATCGCAGTGTATCGAAAATCAGCATGATTGTATTATCCAGCCATTTAGGGCCGTACCCTGCTATTGACCCAAGGACTGCACCGATACAGACAGCACTCCCAATGGAGGTAACTGCTACCCATAATGCGATTTGTGCACCATACATCAATCTCGATAGCGTATCTCGCCCAAGTTGATCTGTCCCTAGCCAATGCTCTAAACTTGGCCCTTGTAGCTTTGCAATTATATCTATTTTAATTGGATCAAAAGGTGCAATAAATGGTGCTAACAAAGCTATCAGCACAAAACTGGTCACCAGAATAAAGCCGATCAATCCCATAGGATCACTCAGCAATTGACGAAGTGTGCCTAAAATGGACCTTGTATTGGACTGTGGATTCGTTGACATCATTGCTCCTCTTTAATACGCGTTCTAGGATCAAGCAGCGCATTGATTAAATCCGTTATCATTGTGCCAGCAACAATAACTATTGTGCTGAACAGTACTGTTCCCATGACTAATGGATAGTTTCGGCTAATAACTGCTTCATAAAGTAAGCGACCAATACCGGGCCTAGAAAAAATGATCTCGACGATTACTGTGCTTGAAATAATATAAGCTACGCTAACACCCATCATGGTAATAGCAGGCAGTGCTGCAAGTCTAAGCATGTAGCGTTTAGTGATCGTCAGTTCGGATAGACCAAAAGCTCTCGCCATACGCACATGGTTTTGATTTTTCACTTCTATCATTGAGCTACGAACCACTCTTGAAATGTAACCAATCCAAGCGATTCCGATCGATGTGACAGGTAACACGAGATGCCACAAGTAGTCACTCCAATCACTACTATCACCGGCTCCAATTGAAGGAAACCAACGTAACTCTACAGAAAAAAACAGCAGCATATAAAGACCAAGAACTAATGCAGGCATTGCGATAATGGAAATTGATGCTGTCCCCATGATTCGATCAAAAAGACCATTACGATGGATTGCGGCGTATGAGCCAATTGGTATTCCTAGGGTTGAGATGAGCAAAGCAAAAACGACTAAGATTATGGTATGCGGAAACTGCTCTAACAAAATATCTAACACTGGTCGATTTGATATTAAATCTTGGCCAAAGTCTCCGTGCAGAAGTCCGTCTATAAAATATAAAAGCTGCGTTAAAATCGGTTCATTGAGATGAAGTTGTGCTCTGAGTGCTTCCTTTATTTCAGGTGTTGCCCGTGGTCCGAGGATAACGTTTACAGGGTCTCCAGGAACTAAATGGATCATCATAAACATCGTGCTAACCGCAATCACGATGATTAAGAGTGCCAGTAATAATCGATTGAGAGTATAAAGAATCATAGCCGTGGAATTACTCTGAGATTGGGAAAAAGGAGAAAAGTTAGCCGATCTGCGGCTAACTTCTCTAATGAAGTAGCAAAATTTAGCCCTTAATTAGGCTTAAATGCCGATAGTTTCAAGTGGCCGTTAGGAAATAAGCCAGGTAAAACCGAACCGCTAGACAATACGACTCTTGGTGGATGCATTATCCAAATAAAACCGTAGCTTTCATCCATGATTTCTTGCATCCGATAGTACATTTCAGAGCGTTTCGTCTTATCATTTTCTTTTAGAGCCGCATAATGCAGATTGTCATATTCTTCATTATCGAGCCATTCCCAGTTCCATACCGCCTTTTGATCTTTTAAGAACCACTGAGTAGACCAAGAAGCATCTGCTGGACTGGTATAGTTCTTCAACGTCATTTCTAAGGCTTCCTTCTTCTCATCCGCAACATTCCAGAAAGCACCTGAATCAAGTTGATTAATCTGTACATTAATTCCGATCTCTGCCAAATTCGCTTGGATAATCTGAGCCGCTGTAACGAACTCGACTGTATTAGGCAGCTCTAGCTCGACGTCAAGACTGGAAACCCCACTCTCTTCCATAAGCGCTTTAGCACCCTCGATATCTCTTGCTGGTGGCACATAAGTATTACGATGACCCAACAGGCCCGGAGCAATCAATCCTTTCGAACGCGTAGGAACACCAAAGTATGCACCTTGTAAAATCGTTTCGACGTCAACAGCTTTCACAATAGCCTGTCTGACACGTTCATCTTGAAACTTTGGATTAGCAAGATTTAAACCTAGCCAAGTGTAATCTGCAGAAGGGCGTGTTTCGAGATTGCTACCCGCAGGTCTCGCGTCTTTCAAATTCTGAACAGAGCTCAGTGCAACGTCAGTGACATCAAGTTCCCCCGCTTCGAACGCAATTTCAGCGGCCTTCGGTTCAGTAATAGGTAAAATCGTAATTTTGTCATATGCTGCTTTCTTTCCGTTCCAGCCATCATGAGGAACTAAAACTGTACTCTCACGAGGCTTCCAGCTTTCGATTTTATACATACCAGCTGTTGCACCAGGCTCAGTGGTAAATTTTCCACCAGCCTTTTCGGTAGCAGCCTTAGAAACAATCACACCACCGCTAAAAGGCAACGTGCTCCACCAGATAGGGGCGAAAGGTTCTTTTAGATGGATAATCCCACTGTAAGTATCAGTAACCTCAACATTATCTAGTGGGGCCCAATCGCCTTTATTAGGTGAATTTAGTTCTTCGTCTAGATAACGCTCATAGGAATACTTTACATCTTCAGCAGTTACTTCACCGTAGTCATTGGTCCATTTCAGTCCAGGCTTTAATTTAAATTTAATCGTTAAATCGTCGACTTGCTCGATAGACTCGGCAGCACTAAGTTCCCATTCCCACTCTGCGCCCGCTTTGTACTCAATTAGTTTTGGAAATAACGCGTGAATCATGGTCATATCAGCTTCATTTTGCCAAAAGGCTGGGTCAAGATTGGCGAAGTCGTTTTTCTGCCGGACTTTAACTTCTGCACCATTAGCAACCGTTAGACCCGAGACAAAAAGGCCAACCACCAAGGATGTAATAAAAGATGCTTTTTTAAACAGCACCGCTAGTCCACAAAATTGAGTATTTAGAGTCATTGTAGCTCCCCTCCAACTATAAAAGTTTCAGTGTTAATTATTAGATTACTAGCTAGCGCATGAGATTTGTATTTCTAATACGGCTAACCATGCAATTCACTCTACTGGATCATCAAAGTCATTGCATCCATTGAAGATTATTTATATGGCGCTAATTGTAAACAATAGGTATCATTGAACGCCACATCTCTTATTTAGCAATTCAAATGACTGATAGTAATCCAAATTCACTACAACAAAACTTACGCCTCTTATGTGGATATAGCCATTCCGTTAGTGACATATGCAGAAAAGCCGGTATATCTAGACCTCAATTTAACAAATATTTATCTGGAAAATCATCGCCATCAATTCGAAGCTTGAGAAGAATCTGTGATCATTTTGGAGTTGAAGAATGGGAAATGCTGCTACCTCATGATCAGTTTTTCAAACTAATTGCCTTTCGCCCCCCTAATTCTGTATTGAAAAGGAGGCCTCAGAAAACCTTATTTGAGTCGGAGATTTGGAAGAAATCAGATGCTCAGGGCACACTAAAATCCTTTCTTGGCTATTACTATAGTTATGTTGTTTTGAAAGGACCCAGTAGTGTTATTTTGCGCTCCCTCGTTCACTTATTCGAGGTCGATGGCGTGGTATTTACCAGAATGATCGAATACGACAAAGCCGAACCTGGAACAAGAAGACGGTTGAATAAATATGACGGCGTTGCTTATAGTGCAGGAAATCGAATCTTTATTTCTGAACGTGAAAGATATCAAGGAACTACCATTTGGCACACAATTCTATATGCCAATGCGATGAAGAGAGAACAGTATTATTCTGGTCTCAGTCTAGGAAGCACGACTGACTCGCTACAAAACATTGTTAGTTACCGCGTTATCTTTCAGTATCTCAATAATGAAGTTAATCTGCGTCAGGTACTAGCGAATTGCGGGCACTATGCATTGGATAGCCCTGAAATACCTATGTATGTGCGACACCGAATCGAAAACCGAATTGAAATGGGAGACAATGCTTTTGTTGTAGCAGGATGATATTCGCCCTCGTAAAAAGGATAGCAAATCCTTTTTACGAAAGATTAAGTAGTATCTAGGCGCCAAAGTGCTTGAAATAATCAATATCTAGTTAGATGTAGAGGTTTCGATCAAATTTGACACATTCTGTAACTATACTAAAACATACGCCCCAATGATTAAAACTAGCACAGGTTTTAAGAACAATTTTCCCGCCCTCAAGAGCAAAGCACTCAGCTAGACGGCTTAAAAGGTTTGCTTTCTTCATGCGGTAAAGTCATTATGAACTGCGCTCCTTCTTTACCAGACTCATTGCGGCACAACTCTATTTTTCCTTTATACGCATTGATTATCGCTTTAATAATCGATAGCCCCATGCCGGTGCCTCCAGCATCTCGGCGAGTGGTGAAAAATGGCTCGAATACCTTTTCAGCATTGCCAGATGATATCCCACTTCCATTATCTTTAATCAGAATTTGAGTCTCATTCTCAGCGCTAGAGTGCTTAATGTCTAATACAGTAGCCCCATGATGAATAGCATTTTCAATAAAATTACTAAAAACAATTTCAGCATTTTCTCTCGACAATACTACCCCTAGGTGTTTCGGGCTATTTATCTCAGAGACATAGTTTACGCTGAGTGTCGGGTGCTTTTTCTGTAGCTTCTCAAGGACTTTAGAGAGCACACAGCCACCACCTAGTTGAATATTATTTGCGTATGCCAAGGCTCTTAATCTGTCCAATAATTTGTTGGCTCGCTGTGTATCAGACAGTATGTTTTGTAGAAATTTATCCTGCTCCGCTCTGCTCATGTCATTGTCATGTTCTAGCATTAGCTCTACTGCTCCTCTAATCGCTGTTAGAGGTGATTTAATTTCATGGCTGACATGTGTTGCAAACGTGTTGATATAATCCGTTCGTTCAAAAATTCTCTCGGACATTTCTAATAGCCCATTGGATAATTCCAATACTTCCTGACTGCCATGTCGCTTCAATGGCTGACTTGCTAATCTGTCACCATTGCCAAGTTTTTTAGTCCGCTCCGTAAGTGCTTTTATTGGCTTGGTAATGGTGCGCGAGAACATCCACCCGATGAGCGACACTACCGCTAGGACAAAGCAACCAATAAAAAATACTCTCTCACGTTGCCAATATAGCTCCCGTAAAATATTGCTCGGGGTACGATAACCATAAACCACACCGACAACGTGGTTTTGATATATCACTGGCATAGCCACATGCACTCTAACTTTAGTACCTCGACTCAATGAATAAATTGGGTTGTGCCGAATAATCGCCCTGTTGCGCAGTACGCTGGCGTACTCTCCACGAAGCGCTGTTTGCACTTCTGGCAGGGCAGCAAAGCTTTCCCCAATCTCTTTTTGACCTGCGATCACCGTTCCGTCGATGTCTAACAACCGCAACCCTGCCAATGTGTTCTGTTGCACATCTTTTATTACAGGAGAAATGAAGTTTGACAGCTGCTGATAGTACTGCGGTAGCTCTGCTCTTTTCTTACTAATATTTGAAACTATAATTTGAGAGTTTTCTATCTCATCGATTGTTTTCCTTGGCGGTAATATCGGTGACTTAGATAGGTCGAGCTTTGGGAATATTGGCAGCCAGCCTTCTGCTAGTGCTTTTTGCATAGACTCGGAAATCTGCGAGCCTAGGGGATATTTAGAAACGGCCTCTAGTCGATTAATTATGCTATTGGTGCGCCGTAAAGGAGAGGCTTGCGAAAATTTGTTCGGATTCTGTTTGCTCTCATCTTTGATGTATTGTTTCATCAGCCCTGCGATAGCACTGGTTTGGCCAATAAGTTCTGCTTCTGTTTGTTGCACCAGTTGATTATCAAAAAAGCGAAATAGCACGATGCCACCCAATGGCACCATCATTATCAACACCATCACAGCGATGATAATCATGCTGAGTTTAGGGCGCCATTTTTTAGCGGCTCTTATCTGCATAGGAAAACCTGCCCTCGGCTCATATTAATGATCTTTTGTTGGCATCTAAGCATTAATAACGCAGCTGCCTAATCTAAAGCCCACACCATGAACGGTTTCTATTACATGGTCACAATTATGTTTTTTAAACTTGCCTCGAATGTTGCGAATATGACTATCGATGGTTCTGTCCGAAACATGAATATTGCCGGTATAGGCAACGTCTAATATTTGGCCTCGCGTAAAAACTATTTTAGGCCGCTGTAGCAAGGTTTTAAGAATGTTAAACTCTAGCATAGTAAGTTCAATTTCTTGCTGTTCTAGCCTTACCAAATATTGGCGGGGATGCAAACTCAGCTCACCTTGCTGCAAAACAGACTCGCCCATAGCCTCAGCAGAATATGCCTCGGTACCTTTTTGATCGCTGTCTTGAATGACTCGTTTTAGTATCACGCCAACTCTTGCAACCAGTTCACGAGGGCTAAATGGCTTGGTTACGTAATCATCTCCCCCGATTTCTAGTCCAATAATTCTATCAATTTCCTCGCTTCTAGCAGAGAGAAATAATATTGGCGTTTCTGCGGTTTTTCGAATGGCTTTACACACTTCCAGACCATCTAATTCCGGAAGTCCTATGTCCAAAATAACTAGGTCTGGATGATAATCTATCACTTGAGCTAGGGCGGCTTTGCCATCTTTTGCAATCGCAAAGTCATATCCTGCTTTCTCTAGTGCAAAGCATATGACATCTCGAATATGCGCATCATCATCGACTACCAAAATTTTTGTCATTTTTCTATTCTTTTGTTTATTGCCCAAAGCTTATATTGCCAAAGTGCAGGTGTCCACTTCAGCCTGCTCAGCCTATATTTACTTGCACTCAGCAACCCTACCATGATATTTACTGGCGCTATATAGCCAGCATTTTCGCGACTGTTTCTGCAACCAATGTTTTGGTAAACCGCCTTTCTGCACTACGAAAGAAGCGTATAATTGCCAGTATCGCCAACATAATAAAAGCTATAATTCCTCTTGGCTCCGGAGTAGAACTGCCACCAAGGTTTAGCTGGGGGTACGCTGCTGAAGAAACGCCTGATACTTGCGGCAAAGGAACCTGTGCATTGATATTATTGGCTGCATTTTTATTGACTACTTTTTCTGAAACCGCGAGAAAAGAGGTAAATCTGGATTGCAGCGAATAGTCTAAACCTAACTGGGTGATCTGCTTTTTAAGTTGATTATCTTGCTCGTTTGAGAGTGTATAGTCTCGGTTTTTTTGAAATATCTGCTCTCTTGCCCAAATTAGCGGAATCGGATTTTGATCAAC
>CAKMZF010000090.1 GCA_929200405.1 uncultured Gammaproteobacteria bacterium
CTATACCGGAGCAGGTTTTGGTTACTTTATGAAAAGTAACGTTAGAAATGAGTTTGAGAAAGTTCAATTAGACTCAAAATGCTGACAATCTTCGCATGACATGCCAACCTTAGGAAACAACAACGGAACACCTAAGAGAAGCAGAGTAATCAATGCAGGAAATTTATTTTGCGTATCTGGAGCTGTATTCTCACTACCACATTGTCGACAATGTACTGGGTCGGGCAATTCCTCCAAGTATTGCTGAAAGTCATTGGCGAGCGCTTCGTGAGCGGCTCGCATAGCGTTTCTGGGTACTAGCAAACGCACGCCACCAATGGCGTTTGCGTAGTATTGCAAGCCGCCCATATGCTCATCGGCGATAAAGCTGGGAATATCTGCTGCTTCTAGTTGCACTTTGGCTATGTGCGCTTCAAATGGCAGATTAAAAGCTGCGATCACGACCAATTTGTTTGATATCATCTTTTATCCTGACACTTATTTTAACTATCTTAAGAGCTCATTTCTCTATACTATCAAGACCGAATTGTTACCCATGATAGATAGCGAGAGTTTACATTTATGCACCCACAAAGCAAAAGCTTATGGCAGACTGTGCTGCTGACAATCATCGCACTGCTAGCGTTTGCTGGCAACTCTGTGCTCTGTCGTCTTGCTTTGCAAGATGTAACTATTGATCCTGCTTTTTTCACGATTATTCGACTCTGCTCTGGAGCTTTTACTTTAGGTCTTATCGTTTTAGTTCAGCACCGAAGGCTGCCGATTGCATCATCTGCAACTACTCCCAGAGCGATTTTCTCTGGCTCGTGGTTTTCTAGCATTATGCTGGCATTGTATGCCGTTACTTTCTCTTTTGCTTATATCGCGCTAAATGCCGGAACTGGCGCATTAATTCTATTTGCGGCAGTTCAGCTCACGATGATTCTTGTTACTTTATTCAGAGGTAATCGCTTATCGCCTTTGGAGTGGTTCGGGCTTTTACTGGCGTTCGTTGGCTTTGTTTATTTAATGCTGCCTTATTTGCAAACGCCTTCTATTATCAGCTTTATATTAATGACTACTGCTGGTGTCGCTTGGGGGATATATTCTCTACTTGGTCAGGGGTCTGGCGACCCACTGGTTGATACTGCTATCAATTTCTTAAGAACATTACCCCTAATGCTAATTCTTGCGATTGTGTACTTTCCATTTATGGTTATCAGCCCTGCTGGTGTGCTATGGGCCGTACTTTCTGGCAGCCTCACCTCTGGTGTAGGTTATGCCATTTGGTATAAAGTGCTTCCAAGTTTGTCTCCAACACAAGCAGCCACATTGCAACTTCTGGTGCCAGTGATTGCAGCATTAGGCGGTGTTCTCTGGATTGGTGAGGCGATTTCTTGGCGACTTATTATCGCTGCCTTGTTTATTTTAGGCGGTATTTTGTTTGTTGTGTTTGGGAAAGTCAGACACAACAAACAAGGTCAGGGTTTGTCTTAATAACGAAGAGTGGTGGCTACGTGGTCTATATTGTCTCGATCTATATTGGTTAGCAGACGTTCGCCGCAAAGTGCCATGGTTATATCAAGCTCTTTTTCGATAATTTCTAAACATTGGGTGACGCCAGATTCGCCATTAGCACCTAGACCATATAAAAAGGGTCGGCCGATATACACGCCTTTGGCTCCGTAGGCGATAGCTTTTAGCACATCCTGACCACTACGAATACCGCTATCCATATGTACTTCTATCTTATCACCTACTGCATCAACAATTTTTGGTAAGGCTGCTATGGAGGATCTTGCACCGTCTAACTGTCTACCGCCGTGGTTCGAGACAATAATGGCATCCGCTCCTGTACTTAACGATTTTTCCGCGTCTTCTGGGTCGAGTATGCCTTTGATAATTAACTTTCCACCCCAACGCTCTTTTATCCACGCTACATCATCCCATGATAGTTTTGGGTCAAATTGCTTGGCCGTCCATTCGGAGAGTGAGCCCATGTCATCTACTCCGGTTACATGACCGACGATATTACCAAACTGCCTGCGCTTAGTCTTTACCATGCCCAAACACCATTGTGGCTTGGTTGCCATTTGCCATAAGTGCTTCGGGGTTAGCTTAGGTGGCGCTGAGAGTCCATTTCTTAGATCTTTATGACGTTGTCCTAATATTTGTAAGTCTAGCGTGAGCACTAATGCTGAGCAGCCCGCCGCTTTAGCTCTGTCTATCAATCGGCCAATGAAGTCTTTGTCTTTCATCACATAGAGTTGAAACCAGAATGGCTGCGTGGTTACGCTGGCAATATCTTCTATAGAGCAGATACTCATAGTGGATAACGTAAAGGGAACACCGAACTTTTCTGCCGCTTTGGCAGCTAACATTTCACCATCGGCATGTTGCATGCCTGTTAGTCCTGTAGGCGCTAGGGCGACTGGCATTTTGGTTTGCTGCCCCACCATTTCAGTCGCTAAAGAACGGTCCGTCATATCAACCGCCACTCGTTGGCGCAATTTTATTTTTTCAAAGTCAGTCTCATTCTCTCTATAGGTTTGTTCTGTCCATGCGCCGGAGTCCGCATAATCAAAAAACATTTTAGGGACACGACGTTGTGCTTTTTGCTTTAAATCGGCAATGGTAAGTGGTTGTGACATAAGTTCTCTATATAATCTCTGGAAATTGCGATCTTCAAAGATTATATAGAGAACTCTGTGACAGAGTCAAAGTAACAATACTTATAGTAGGTTAGTAGTGAGTTAGCTTGCTATCGTACACTTTCTATATACATGTTAAAAGTTATAACTTTCAACCTAATACTCGCCCTTTTATCAGCAAATAGCTCCATATAATTCCACCGATTACCAAAGAGAGAAATAATGGAATAGCGCCATCCCAGTAGTAGCCAAATAGCGTTGATGTGGCAAAAAAGATAATAGGGTCTAGCAGACCTGATATGAATTTAGAAAAGGTGATACTCGCCGATAGGGAGCATTTTCGAAAAAAATGAAACACCAAAAAATCAATGAGTCGAGACAACCCAAAAGCAGCAAACCCACAGACTCCCAATGCATAGTTAACCCCTGGACTTCCCATATATATATAATAATTAGTGAGAAAAGTCACAATTGAGCCAGAGACGATCAATAACAACATTTTGAAGAATAGATAATCTTTACGCCAAAGCTCATAGAGACGATCTTGTAGTCCCATGATTAGCCCGAAAAAAACAGCATTGATGAATAAATTAGAATACAGTTCAGGATCAGGTAGAAATTTCAATACCGGATTAAGAGTAACAAAATATAGTACATTCACCACAAAGACGGTGAATAGGTAGATAAAGGGTAAAGTCATAGGCTATACACCATACATTGTCAACTTCGTTCAGCAGTTATTATTATGTTATGCCAACTACAGGAGTAGTTTTTTCATTAAATTTAACAATATTACTTTTTAACAAAAAAATAGATAGGCAACTTTTACAATTATTAGCAAATTTTAAATTTATGAGATGAGATAATTGCTAAAAAATCTCATAAAATAAAGGCATTAGCTTTCTTGTCAACTTTTTCTATTAGGTTGTAAATACTCGAAAACGTATCAAATTGGTTCTGAATTAGTAACCTTTGTGAGAAATCCATCAATGAAAGTTTGAGAAAGGGAAACAACAATGCATCTATTCATCGATTAATTAAGTAGTTTTATTAACACCAACTCTCCTCAGACTGTAAAGGGACACATGCTTACCAAAAACACCATTCAATCAGCTCAACGTTGCGTTGCAAGATTGCTGCCTATGTTGTTAATTTTAATCTCTGCGACTACTGTGCAAGCACAGAGCACGAAATTCGACAGTGGAGATCAGCAAGTCGCCTTAGTTGAACTATTCACCTCAGAAGGCTGTAGCTCTTGCCCACCAGCAGATGTTGCGTTGTCCTATCTTAACAATGATCCAAACCTCTTTAAGACTTTCGTGCCCGTTGCCTTCCATGTCGACTACTGGAATAGGCTCGGCTGGGATGATCGCTTTGCAGACTCTTGGCACGCAGATAGACAATACAAACTGCTAGCCCTCAATGGCCGTAACGGCGGTTACACACCGAACTTTATCGTTGATGGGAAGGAGTGGAAAGGCTTCTTTCGCGGAGATCCTATTAGCATGGCAGTAACTGCAAGCCAATCCAGCTCACCTGGGCGTTTAATCGCAGACTTAAATAACAATCAAATTTCAGCGACGTTTCAACCCACCCAAGCTATTCTGAGCGGCAACTCTATGCAACTGCACGTTGCACAACTGGGCATGAACTTTGTAAGCCGTGTAACAGGCGGCGAGAATGATGGCCGTATATTGCGTCACGATTTTGTTGTGCTTAACCACGAAACATTCCCAATGAATGCTACTCTTGATAGCTATGTCGCAAAAGCCAAATTAACCAAACCCAGAATTGGCACTCTATCTCCAGCTATTGCAATATGGGTTAGCATGAAAGAAGATATCCGCCCCATTCAGGCCACTGGTGGCTTATTAGCTCAGCGCTAAACACGCAGCTCTAGCAACCCTAGTGATCTTAAATTATCGCATTGTTTCCTCAGCCGGAACAATGCGTTCCTCTCAGTAGGCTTTTTCTCACTCCTTATCATCAATATAATGATTTTTATTTCATCACTCTTGAAATAAATAATTAACAAACTATCTTGATTCTTATGACACAGTTACGCAATACTACTAGTTCCTACGGCGCTATTACAATCTCCATCCATTGGTTAATGGCTGTTATTATATTGGCCTTATACGCTGTTGGTTGGTATATGGTGGGTTTAAATTACACCAGCCCCTACTATCAGACACTGCCTTTTGTTCACAAAAGTGTTGGTTTGATCATATTTGGTCTGTTGCTTTTCCGAGTTTTCTGGCGCTTGACCAATCCTAAGCCTGTCAGTTTAGCTAACCACACCAAATTTGAGAAGGTAGTCAGTCACTACACTCATATCTTGCTATATTTTATTATTTTTCTCACGCTAATTAGCGGCTATTTAATATCGACAGCAGACGGACGTCCGGTAACTGTCTTTAATTGGTTTTCAGTACCTGCTTTGCCTTTTGCTATTGAGAACCAAGAAGACAAAGCCGGATTTGCACACTTTTGGATTGCAACTGCTTTGGTCTCTCTGGCAGGCGCACATGCTTTGGCTGCACTAAAGCACCATTTTGTAGACAAAGATGAAACTTTAACCAGACTATTATCAACCACCTCATCGAGTAAAAAGTCGACCGAGAATTCTTAATGCCCTATCAACCCCAATGTTCAGGAGAACACATGAAAGAACTAACCTCAACACTGACCAAGGCTGTTTTAGCATCAGCATTACTATTCGGCGCAACATCTGCTCAAGCCGCTGATTATATTGTAGATAGCAAAGGCGCTCACGCTTCGGTAAATATTAAAACTTCACACCTCGGTTATAGCTTCATTGTTGGTCGCTTTAACAGCTTTGATGGCACTTTTAGCTGGGACGCCGAAAATCCTAGCGCTTCAAAAGTTGAGTTTATCGTAGACACTAAAAGTCTTGACACCAATCACGCAGAGCGTGACAAGCACGTAAAAGGCAAAGATTTTTATAATGCTGATGCGAACAGCGAGGCAAAGTTTGTAAGCACATCTTACACAGACAACGGTGATGGCACTGGTGTTTTAAAGGGTGACTTAACATTTCTTGGTCACACACAGGCTATTGATGTTGCAGTAACACCAGTAGGTGAAGGTGATGATCCTTGGGGTAACTACCGCGCTGGTTTTGAAGGCAATTTCGTCTTTAACTCTGAAGACTTCAAAATGCCATCTATGGTTGGCCCAATGAAAGTTGATGTAAATGTTATTATCGAAGGTATCCGCCAGTAATCTGCACTGACCGGTATTTAAAAAGAGAAGCAGCATTTGCGCTTCTCTTTTTCTTTAGAACTTCCCATTTCTATTCTCATCTCGTCATTAAAAAGTAGATAACCCTGTCGCTTCCATCACTCGATAGCGCCAATACTTGAGCCGACTATCATCACCAAAAGCTGCATAATCAACAGTAAAAAGACCGTCTCGGTTATGCCACAATCTGTCAAAATAATGCCGAATAGTCTTAGCAATTTCAGATTGCTTTGCCGCAGAAACCGTTATATTGGTTTCTAGGTTAAAGTTACCAATATTCCGTTTTGTGAGGTTAGCTGAGCCTAGGCTTATATGCACTTGTGGGCGCTCGCCTTGATTTTCTTCAAACACAAATAACTTACTATGAAATTGCTCGCCATGCGTTTTATACCAACGAATTTCAATATTATTGCTCGCACTATTATTTGCTGCCAATAGCTCATGCGCCACAACTCGGTTTGGCACACCATCTTTGGTCATGCCAAAAGCATCTTTATTCGGGTCAAGTATTATTTGCACCATCACGCCTCGCTCGGCCGCAGCTTTTATCGCAGTAATAATCTCTCGATCTGACAAATAAAACATCGCAACCTTCAATGCATCATCAGTCTGACTCTGCTCTATCCAACGCAATATCTGCTGCTTAATTTGATTCTCTGATTGGCAGCTAACTTGGTTATAATCCATCTGAGCTTTAGGCTTCGACTCAGCTGCTGCCATAGCAGCCATTGTAGTGGCAAATTGTTCTGCCAACATCTGCAACGCAGAAATATCATATTCAGGATCACTAAATGCAATAATCGCGAGTTCATTATTTAATAAATCCACCACAGGTTGATCGGAAATCTGTATAGCAACATTAGAGTGTCCGCTACTAGCGGTATGTGGGTTAGCAGAACTGATTATTGCCTGCACGCTGTCTGCATAATCACTAATCAAAACCTTGCGATGGTTGGCTTTAAAGTTCGCCATTCTCAACCAACTGCGAAGGGTAATTTTCGGACTATCTTTCTCGAAGGGGTTCGGCAACCAACCGCCTTCAGTACTATTGCCGAACCATTGCAGGCCAACACGCCAAAGTGAGCTATAAATGCTGTTCGAATCTCTAAGCTTACCAAGATCTGTGAAAACAACAGCAATCCCTGCCTGTTTTAAAGCTGAGAATAAAGGTGATACTACGCCACCATAAAGCGAGTTAATTGGATCAGAAATAAAAACAATTTCAATATCTGGATTGCTTTGCTTCTTGCGAATCAGAGCGTCGATTAGCTCCTGACTAACGTCTCGATAATAATTCTTGTCCTGCCCTAGAAATCGATTCACTAGAAAATAATCAATAACAATAAATTTTTGTGCCTGCGCTATTTGCGCCAGCATTGCGTCAAATATCTGCTGCTCTGTTTCAATTTCTTCGTTAGCTTGTTGCTTATGCCCATCTACTTTTTCATACCTCAGGTCACTTAAAAAGCGCATTTTTTCAGCAGCAACCGTATATTCCCCGCATAAGGCGTTTATCCCCATAGGTAATGGCTTATAGCGATGGTAAAAACCAGTACACAGACACAGCACAATGACAATCCAAACCGCTTTAGAGGTCCGCTTTTTAAACTTGCTATTGGCCATTGCTGATTATCTTCCTATTACTATATCTATTACAAAACTAAGAGAATGCGCTTTATATCATTGTCTCAAACTGCCCTTGACGCAAGAGCTCACCTGCCTTTACATGCCACTCGCCCAGCGCGATAGTACCCCAGTGCTCATAGTTATCTTGCAAGACCAACAGATCAGCATCAGCGCCCACTGCTACCCGCCCTTTGGCTGGCAACCTAAGCAGCTCAGCAACATTACTGGTGAAAGCCGGTAGCACTTTCGTCAAATCTTGGCCTTGTTCCAATAAATTTTTTAAACAGCTATAAAAACTCATGGGATCACCAACGCCAATACGACAGACCTGCCCTTGCTCATCAAACTCTGGCAGACAGCCGCCACCATCCGTACTCAAAGTAATGCGATTCGCCGGATTTCCTGCATTTAAATAGCGTAGCAAAGCTTCCTCAGCAGACCAAGCATCATCGGCCGTCTCTGGAAATATCGTCACATCAATATAGCAACCCTGATTTGCCAGTTGAATCGCTTCATCAAATAAACGCTTTTTTCGATTGACGTGAGTTGGGTTAAAAACACGTGCCGGTATTTCCGTCTCGTTAAGGGCTTTATCCAGCAACTCAAGTCCTCTGCGACCATTGCCTAAATGGAAGTGCACTATCCCAGCCTTGCCTGTCATCAAACCGCCGACATGAGCATCGCTGGCAATTCGCAAGACTTCATCATAAGTCGGTTGACTCGAACGATGGTCACTAATCGCCAATTCACCCACACCGATAATGCGATCTATATAAGCAATATCTTCTCGAACACTGCCTGTTAAAGTGGTTAATGGCACATGATAACCACCGGTATAACAATAAGCTGTTATGCCTTCTTCGCATAAACCTCTGGCTTGAGTCACTAAAGTTTGGGTGTTGCGCGTGGTATCATCTGTGCCCAACACACCCACCACTGTGGTGATCCCTGCTTTGGTATAGCGACTTAGCTCAACTGGTGGCACCCGCGAGGAGTAACCCGACTCGCCACCACCACCGGTGATATGGGTATGCCCGTCTATCAACCCTGGCAAGACCAAACAACCGTCTAAATCAACAATTTCTACAGCTAACATAGCATCTATCGTGGGTAGTTCTTTACCTATCCACAAAATTTTCTGACCACCTATCAAAATATGGCACAACCCCATTGCGACTGGGGAAAACACCTGAGCATTTTTGAGCAATAACATTATTTTCCTCTGCATTCTGAATCCCTAGGAGTGCAAAAATGGATACTTCGTAAACTGCACTTATCAAGATTCTACTGTAAAAGGCAGCTATCATAACACTTGTATTTGCATCTATCCGCTACCCAATGGCGTAGCTTTACTTTATATGATGCTTATATGGCATTCGCACCAAGACAGAAGTCATAGGAATTGATTATGTTCAAAAAAATTTCAAATAAAACCTTAATCTCTATCAGCCTTTCTGCCCTCGTCGCAATTAGCACGAGCTTTCTCACAATCGCCAATGCGAAAACACTTTTAGATAATGGCAATGTCAGTGCTTGGAAGTATCGCTCATTCGAAGGTGACACAAGCTATACAGCAGACAATGGCACACTAAAAGCAGTAGCAGATAACAGCAGTAGCGGTTATTTCTATGAAAACAAAATCCAATTGAATGGTCAAAAATTAAGCTGGCGCTGGAAAGTCGATCAATTCCCGGGGGCAGGAAATGAGAAGGCAAAATCAGGCGATGACTTCGCAGGCCGAGTCTATGTGCTAAAAAAAGGACTGTTCGGCCTAGCAAGTGCTAAAGCGATTGTCTATGTATGGAGCGAGAATCAACCTGTCGGTAGCTCTTGGGTAAACCCCTACACCGACAAAGCTGTGCAAGTTGTTGTTAGCTCCGGCAGTCCCGGTAACTGGAAGTCGGTACAGCGAGACGTAAAAGCCGATTTCAAAAAATACTATAACTTGGATATCGATGCCGTAGATGCCGTTGCTTTAATGACCGATAGCGACAACTCCGGCGGTAAAGCCATTACTTGGTATGATGATATTAATTTGTAAATTAAAAATCTGCCTCAAAGAAAGGTAATATACGCTTACTTAATTAATTCACATAAAAAAGCGGCTCTATTTTAGAGCCGCTTTTATTAGTTTAGCCAAAGCTTACTAAAGCTATTATTGGACTTTAATGTCAATATTACTAGGCAGAAGCTTCCTGAGCATTTCAGCTCTAGCCAAGCCTAACTGTTGATTTCTTGCAACAATAGTAACCTGTGTGCCTCGCTTACGTAACAGGTCTATCAATTTTCCAAACTTTTCTGGGTTTCTAGGCTCAGAACTATTTGTTTGATAAAACACATCGGTAAGCGTTACTTTGACTGGCTTTTCAACCGTGCTAGGTGCCAAAGTATTGCTACCTGATGCAGTCTGACTTCTAGGTATATCGATTGAACCAAGCTTAGCACTACAACTGCTAACTGTTTCTTGTATGTTACTAAAAGAGACAATCTCTATTTCAACTCTGCGGTTCTTTGCTTGACCTACCTCTGTATCATTACTAGCAACAGGTCTGTCCGGCCCATAACCTGCAAACTCAATACGGTCAGTTGGTAAATTCAATTTCTCGATAATTTCATTCCCTACAGCTTGTGCTCGAAATTGAGAAAGCCCGTAGTTATCTCTATACTTATCTATATATGCTCTACTTTTGAGGCGATCACTATCGGTATGCCCTGAAATACGGACTCGAATATTGGGATCTCTCAAGTATTTTTGCAACTCATCATCAATGCGTCTTAATTGATCAGCAGAGATAGCATGATCTGCATTCGCAAAATAAATTGTGTCTATTAGAGTCGTCTTTTGCTTATGTTCAACTACGGTTTGCTCTCCCATATCAATCATAAAGTCAAGTCTACTCATTAAGCCCGATGTCAATCGAACCACACGTGGGTTTTCACTAATAACTTTAGCACAGCTCGGCAAACTCGCTTCATCAAGCTTTAAAATATAATTTTTGCCTGCACCAGCCACATCACTTTCCAAGCCTATTATATGATAACGCCCGAATCTATCTGTCAAAATCACCTCTCCAGATACAGTCGCCAACCGAACTCCAGGCATACCAGGTTCCCCTGGGTCTTGAGCACCATTGCCATTTTTATCATTATAAACTTTGCCTATGATCGAAGACATATCAAATATAGGATCATCTACTAGATATACGACTGCTTGAGATTCGTCCGAAACAGGGCTACCGTTAGCTTCGATAGTAGCCAGATTTGTTAAAGCTCCTTTAAAAGCGCCTGGGCCTACCATCGCGTCATAGGTAATTTTAATACTCTCACCGACCGCAACTAATAAATCCTCATTCTTCCCGCTGATTATCACATTTCCATTTTCATTTGTAATCATCAGCTCAAAGTCGCTATCTTCAATATTAACTGTATTTGCTAATACTTGCAGACCTTGCGCAGGCGTATCAGATACCGTAATAGTTGCGTCGACAAGCCCTATATTTGTGACAATTAATTGATAATGAACTATATCTCCTATCACCACATTATTTGAAGAAGCTGTTTTAGCAACTGTAAATGAAGGAGTTTGAGGGTCATCAATT
>CAKMZF010000091.1 GCA_929200405.1 uncultured Gammaproteobacteria bacterium
GCCTTCGCCGGCCTTATCGTCGATCTGCTTTCTAATGTCTAGGGATTGCTTATATAGGTCTAACGCTAGGTCGTAATTTCCAAGGTGATGGTTAAGTAACCCTTGGTAATTAATCGCTACTGCTTTTGATTTTAAATGGTCAAGCGTACAAAGTGGCGGTAACCAATGATCTAAAATAGTGTGACGTTCTCCAAGCAGCGATAGCTGTGAAATTGTATTGAACGCGGTAGCGGTCAATTCTTCTAGCAGTTCGCTGGTTCCAGAGTCTTTGGCGTTGGTAAAAAGATATTGCCACCAGTTAAAGGCGGTGAGGTCTTTTATGTAGTCCACAGCCGTCCGAGAAATAAAAGCGTGTGTATTTTGTGGTGATATTTCTTGAGCGGTGTCGAGTGATTTTTTGAGTGATCTTGTAAAGCCACCTGTTTTATATTGAGAGTCTTGCAGTAGAAAGTATTCTGCAAAAATATCAGGTTGTAGCGCACCATTCTGGTGACTTGAAAGTTGCTTTATTATGTCGATATAGCGTTCTAGTTCACTGTCGTTGTTGGCTATATTGGCTCTTACCAACATATCAAAGATGCGATCTTCGTCGTTTTCTAAGTCAAGCCCACCAGCTAATGTTGCAATCGTGAGTAGTTGATAAATCGCTGTTTTTTCAGACACAGAGTATTGACTGAGCAACACTTCCCATCGCGCTTCTTCACGTTTAAGTACATGCTCTAAAAGCTTGCTTTGGTTCCAATCTCTTATGTGGTGAATGCTGTGATGCTCTATCGCACTGGCCACCATCCCAATAAAGAGCGGTCGACCATTATTGCTCAGGGTATCTAGCACATCCCAAAATTCGCTTTCTTGTTCTGGTAGTGTTTCATCACAGTCCAAGGAGTTTAGAAAGCTTTGAAGTGCTTGTTGTTGCTCCGAGCGCTTTAGCGGGAGTAATTCATGAGGCTCAGGTGTGTATAAATAACTTTGTCGTATCGTAGCGCTGGATGATGCAGAAACGAGGTGATCCCACCAGCGCTGTTCTTTGGCAACACGTTCCAAAATAAGCAAGCGCACAGGGAAGTCATAGCTATCTTGGTGCTGAATCAAGTGATCAATCCAGTTGGCAATTTGCTTTGGGTACTCGGCGGCGTAGTCTATTGTGATGATTGTGGGGCGGACGGGTCGCCACTTGTTTAAATCATCGGATTTATCAAGTTTGTCTGAGTGTAGAAAGCCGGCATCACAGTAAACTTGTTTAGAGAGTAGTGCGTCTAAAGCCAGACGACTTTTACCTGTTCCACCATCACCAGTTATTACGAGCCAGCTAAAGGTTTTGTCTGCATCAAAAAAATCGTTGAGTAATTGAATGCTGTGTTCTCGACCAATGAGATCGGCTTGGCGGCTGGTGTAAGTTAACCAAGCCGCACTGCTTTTTTGCTGTTGTTGTTCCAACGCTTTGTTTGCTTCGGAAATCAGAAGTTCGGGGGTTTTAAGAGTTAAGTCAAAAGCCAATGAGTCGATTATGTCATTTAATTTGCTCAGTACATTTTCATGCTGACGATGCGATTCTTCTTGTGCTTCTGCTTGTTGTGTTTGGCCTAGTAGTAATTGGACTAAGCCTTGTTGCTCAGAGGATAAGTTTTCCCAACGAGCGTAATCACTGACGAGCTTTCCAAGATTCTCTTTATTTGGTACTTCAAAAGCATCGCCGAGTGTTTTGTCAGTTTTCGTATTGAGAATGTCTAAGATTCCCTTAGCGAGATTAAAATACCAACTGTATTCGCTCAGCTTGTCATGGAGTTTTAGCATCCATGATTTAGCAACGGTTTGACCTGTTGCCGCTAATGCACCTAATACAAATGGCGCTAATTTGCTTATCGCGAGTTTCGCTGCTTTACTTTCGATACCACAGGCTTCGCTTAACCAATCTGCTAATTCCTTGCTTTTGTTTTCGTCGGTGAAGTACTCGTGAAAGCGAGTGAGTTCGGCGATGATATCTTCAAAAGTTTGGGCGCTAGCAGCGGGTGTGTTGGTCATATTACGTCCTTATCCTTATCATTATCATTTGTATAGAAGGTTAGCATGACGTCGTTATTTTAAATACGGTGTAACTATGTTTTGACAAACAGTATTTATTCGCGCCACGCTATTCAAACTCATTCAGCTGTTAGCATCATTTTCATATAAGTTGTACTTAGAAGTGTGCCCCGATTTTTGGATAGGCTGCTTAGGCGTTATTTTTACTCACTTCATGCTACTTTTTTCGTTCTTCCACCATAGCATATTTTTGGTTTGGCGTTGTTCTAAGTGTTTGGTGTTTGCGTTCACGATTATAATAATCCATCCACCGTCCAAGTCGTTGCTTTGCATGGTACATTGACTCAATACTTCACTGCGCAAAAAATATAGGTCATATATGAATACCTTCCTTGCGGCCAAGTGATCATTAAGTGATCATTATCTGAGTTGGAAGATATGCAGTCATATATCCGCTCATAGATGGTCAAAGGAGCATTGTCTGGTCGGCCATACTGTGATTCGCTCTCCCAAGTCTATCATTTTGGGACTTAACACCCAGACGTTTATGGCTAAGCCTATGTCCTAATCCTATGTCCTAATCAGTCATAACGAGGTTGGATTATTATCTCTCAGATTATCATCACCTTAAGCAATCGAGGTTCAGTTCATCACCTATCGAGCGCCGTGGATCAGTAATACCCCCTAAGCTGGTTGTCACTACGCTTAGTGGTGCTAGAGAGCTGCACCTTACCACCTGTACCATATTGTCTAGGCACCAAGCCTAGCCATGCCGATAGTTGTCGTGCATTCTTGAACTGAACCGCATTACCGACAGAGGCATAGAGTACAGCTATTATGCCATGGCTGATAGTTTGTTAAAATGCGACCTTCACAAAGGTTGGCATTGGAGGTTCGGAAACCCAAGCGTTTGACCAATTTAAAAGCAAAATGAATTCAATCAATTCAGCCGTGCTTAAATCGGTTTTTATGTAAATCCCTTTACCTGTTTTACCCATAGATTTACTTGTGAGGTAAATCTTAAATCTATCATTTAACGCAGTGGGTTAAAAATGCTTGAAGCTGGTTCATTCAACATGGATCATATCTTTAACAATCAGTGCCTTTTATTTTCCCCATTACAGAAAAGGCATTGGTCGGATTAGGGGATAGTTGCATATGAATTAACTCATATGTCGGTAATATTTTGTTTGTTTTGAATGGTCGTTTTATCCAGATATGCATAATCATGCGTGGCGGCTGCCATAAGAGGAGTTGTGTAACCGAACTGTTCCGCCAGCGCATTTAATTGCGGATCTTTTGGTATAGGGAGTGATTGCGCATAGTGCAGTCGTACTTTCTCTGGGCGCTTAACGCTGATTTCTACAGCAAATTTTATTTGAGTGTCGTTTAATGGTTGACTATTGATTGGTGAGGGCTTCTGATTGGCTTTCTAATACAAAACTTTCGGCTTTTGGAAATGTTTGTTTGATAAATTTGCTGAGAATCTTTGGTCGATAGAAAGCATTTGTTTTTCTTTTTGGCTGTCATGTCATCAAAGACTAGCATAATCTCAGTGAGACTACAGAGCTATGATGTTGTCATAATAACTATTGTTTTGGAACTAATGTTATGAAAGGTAAGAGAAAGAAATGGCGGAGGAGGAGGGATTCGAACCCTCGAAGGGCTATTAACCCTTGCCAGTTTTCAAGACTGGTGCATTCAACCGCTCTGCCACCCCTCCGGATGCCGACTGTGTAGTCTGCGGTAGGGCGCAAATGATACTGAATTTTTTGCTTTTGTAAATGGTTTTAGCAACGTTTTTTGTTTGTTGCTGATTTTTCTTGGTTTGTTGTCATATGCGAGACTCTATTTTCAGTCTTGGATTGCCGTACTTACTGCTATTTGGTTATTGTGGTGTTTTAGTTACGAGTTTGTTTGACTCATTTTGATAAGTCTCCTAGCATAGCAGTGGTATAATTTGTTGTCTGGTGTCGTTGCTTTTTACATCTTGGTATTATGCAGTAAAAAAATAATAGTCCGAGTAAGAAGCTAGGAATTTAGAAATGATAACGCAGTAGCTGAAGTGCTATGCGAAATCCTGTGGAGGGAATATGAAATCTAGAGCAGCTGTCGCGTGGGAGGCTGGCAAGCCTTTGTCTATTGAGATGATTGATGTTGAGGGGCCAAAGGCTGGTGAGGTGATGATCCAGATTAAGGCGACAGGTGTTTGCCATACCGATGCTTTTACCTTGAGTGGGGATGATCCTGAAGGGATTTTTCCTTCGGTTTTAGGGCATGAGGGTGCTGGTGTAGTGGTTGAGGTGGGGCCAGGTGTGACGAGTTTGCAGCCGGGTGATCATGTGATTCCACTTTATACCGCAGAGTGTAAGGAATGTAAGTTTTGCAAATCTGGCAAAACGAATCTTTGTTCGTCAGTCCGCGCTACACAGGGTCGTGGTTTGATGCCTGATGAGACTAGCCGTTTCTCGATAAATGGTAAGCCTTTGTATCATTATATGGGCACGAGTACGTTCTCTGAGTACACGGTTTGTGCTGAGGTTTCTGTGGCAAAAATTAGCAAAGAGGCGCCATTGGATAAGGTTTGCTTATTGGGCTGTGGTGTCACAACTGGTATTGGTGCGGTGTTGAACACGGCTAAAGTAGAACCGGGTAGCACGGTAGCTATTTTTGGGCTTGGTGGTATTGGCTTGGCTGCTATTCAAGGTGCTGTTATGGCAAAGGCTGGGCGTATTATTGGTATTGATATGAATCCCGGTAAGTTTGAGCTGGCTAAGCAGCTTGGGGCTACAGATTGTGTCAATCCTAATGATTTTGATGCGCCTATTCAAGATGTGATTGTGGATATGACCGATGGCGGTGTGGATTACTCTTTTGAGTGTATTGGCAATGTTAATGTGATGCGAGCGGCACTTGAGTGTTGTCACAAAGGCTGGGGTGAGAGCGTGATTGTCGGGGTTGCTGGTGCTGGGCAGGAAATCAGCACGCGTCCGTTCCAGTTGGTGACAGGACGTGTTTGGCGTGGCACTGCTTTTGGCGGAGTGAAAGGGCGCACTCAAATACCTGGCATGGTTGAGCAGTCTATGTCTGGGGAGATTAACTTGGATCCCTATGTTACGCATACCATGCCTTTGGATGATATTAATAAGGCGTTTGACTTAATGCATGCTGGCGAGAGTATTCGTTCAGTAATTTTGTTTTAGGTCTGGGTCAGAGCTTTATTCTGTGCTCAGTATAGAATAAAGCTATATCTTTCATTATTACGGTTAGGGTTTTATGAAATTACAACAAGTCTCCGCGGTTAAGATGTTTGATGGTATGCAATATGTTTATCAGCATGAGTCTGAGAGTGTGAATGGCAAAATGAATGTTGCAGTGTACATGCCGCCACAGGCTGAGAGCACAGCTGTACCAGCTTTGCTATGGCTAAGCGGTTTAACGTGCACAGAGCAAAACTTCATTACTAAAGCAGGGGCACAGCGCGCTGCTGCTGATTTGGGCATGGCAATTATTGCCCCTGATACTTCTCCACGAGGTGAAGGGGTGGCTAATGATGAGGCTTATGATTTGGGGCAAGGCGCTGGGTTTTATCTCAATGCCACCCAAGAGCCTTGGGCGAATCATTTTCAGATGTATGATTATGTGGTTAATGAGTTGCCAGAACTGATTGAGGCTGAGCTAGCGGTTGATGGCCGTTGGGGAATTAGCGGACATTCTATGGGTGGGCACGGTGCTTTAACGGTGTACCTTAAGAACCAGCAACGGTTTAGCAGTTGTTCGGCATTTTCTCCTATTGTAGCGCCAGCTCAGGTGCCATGGGGACAAAAAGCGTTTGGGACTTATTTGGGTGACGATGAGTCAACGTGGCAGCAGTATGACGCTACCGCTTTGGTGCTTGCCGGACAGACCTCTGACAGTGAGATTTTGATTGATCAGGGAAAGGCTGATGACTTTTTGGCTGATCAATTAAAAACCGAGTTATTTGCTGATGCTTGTTTCCGCGCCGGTCAGAAAGTTAATATCCGTATGCAGGCTGGTTATGATCACAGTTATTATTTTATCTCTTCTTTTATTGATGAGCATATGGCTTTTCATTATCAAAATCTGACGGTTTCTTAGTCTAGGTCACTAGACATCTCGTTTAAATAGCGCCATCATCTGCGTATTACTTTGCTTTAAGTTGCGTAGGTGATGTTTTGATCGGCAGCTTATTTCTTGGCTGTCTTTTTTGTCAGTTGATAATCCACGGAATTATCCTGTTTTATTATACCTAGTGGCTGCCGCTACTTTATTTATAAACGAGTTTTTACATGAACACCCCTGTTCTTAAAGGTATTCTTTTTGCGACTGCCGGTTTTGCACTGTTTTCTGGGCAAGACGCTATTATCAAAAGTTTTGATGGTCAGATTTCGGTCTTTCAAATTATTTTCTTTGGCATGATTTTTGCTTTGCTACCATTGACGTATTATGTGGCGTTACATCCAGAACCAATGGTAATACAGACACGCTCACCAATGCTTATGACGGCTAGGGTGATTACTTCTTGCATTAACTTGGTGGTGGTATTTTATGCATTTAATACCATTCCTTTGCAGCATGTGTATGCGATTTTGTTCGCTGCACCTGGCATGATTACTTTGCTGGCAATTCCATTTCTAGGCGAGAAGATTCAGATCTTTAGAACGGTGGCTTTAATTATAGGCTTCACGGGGATTTTGATTGTACTTAGACCAAACTTAGCAACTATGACGCTAGGGCATTTGGCAGCATTTCTCGCGGCTATTTTAATCGCTATCAATGCAATTATCACCCGCAAGCTCGGTGACTCTGAGAGTAGAGTGGCGTTGGTGATTTATCCTTTAATGGGCAATATTATTTTCTGTGGCGTTATGATGTTTTGGTTCTATGAGCCTATGGACGGTTTGTCACTGTTCAAGCTAGCAGCGGTGGGTTTGGTGTCTGTGATTGCTCAAAGTTTTATTGTTCAGGCTTACACCAGAGCACCAGCAGCAGTAGTGGCACCGTTTCAGTACTCGCAGATGTTGTGGGCAATATTATTTGGCGCTTATTTCTTTAATGAGTCTACTGACAAATGGACTTGGATCGGAACGGCAATTATCATCACTTCTGGGCTTTTAATACTATATCGAGAGTCATTGGTGAAAGGTTCTACAAAGCCGTTGACCAATGCCACCAACTGGCGTGGTGGTCCGTCTATTTATGCATTAACACGTAAGTTCGTCAGCTCAGGTAAAGCGAGTAGTGAAGATACATCAGAGAAAGATTAACAGCTCAATGAACTGCGCAATGTATAGAGTTGTTAGTGGTTATTAGAAAGTCTGTTAAAAATAATAAGATCAGGCTTTGGGTAAATAACAGGAGAGAGAGATGACAGTTTTTGTTTTTGATATAGAAACCGTGCCAGATTTAGAAGCTGGCAGATTGCTCTATGGTTTAGAGGGTTTACCAGATGCTGATGTATTGGCTGCTATGAATAAAATGCGTAGAGAAGCTGCTAATACTGAATTTCAGCGGATTCATCTACATAAAATTGTTGCCATTTCATTGGTTATGCGTACCGATGATGCTCTGTCTATTTGGTCACTCGGCACGCCAGAGAGCAGTGAGCCGGAATTAATTCAACAGTTTTTTGCTGGGGTTAATAAATACGTACCCAGATTGGTGTCTTGGAACGGCAGTGGTTTTGATTTACCGGTGTTGCATCACCGTGCCTTTGTGCATGGCATACAGGCCGGACAATATTGGGAACAAGGCGAGAAAGACCGAGATTTTAAATTTGATAACTATATTTCGCGTTATCATCAGCGTCATATCGATGTTATGGATGTACTAGCAGGCTTTAACCCCAGAGCTAATGCTCCGCTTGATGAGATGGCTCAGATGATTGGCTTGCCGGGTAAAATGGGTATTGGCGGTGCTCATGTGGCTGAGGCTTATTTAGATGGCAAGGTTGAGGAAATACGCCACTATTGCGAAATTGATGTGCTGAATACTTATCTGTTATACATGCGGTTTCAACTCATGCGTGGTCATAGTAGCCGCCAGCAATATGTAGACGAGTTGCATTATGTGAGAGATAGTCTGCTGCAATTAAAAGAATTTAATCCTTATTTTGAAACTTATCTGGCTGAATGGCCACTGGAAAATATGTAATGAGTGAACAGAGTCTTACGATAACAGATTTGTCTAATGATGCTCGTGGTGTCGGCAAGTCTGATGAAGGTAAAGCGATATTTGTGAAAGGCGCTTTGCCTAATGAAAAGATCACTGTAAATGTGTACAAGAAGCATGAGCAGTTCGATGAAGCGGATTTGGTTGAACTGATTGAAAAGAGTGAGCATAGGGTGGAACCTAAATGCCAATATTTTGGCTATTGTGGTGGTTGTGCTTTGCAACACTTGGATGCTGAAAAGCAAATAGATTATAAAGCCAACTGGTTGGCTGATAACCTAGAGCGCATCGGTAAGATTGAACCTGAGAGTTGGTTACCACCATTAAAGGGGCCATTTTGGGGTTATCGCTACAAAGCGCGATTGGGGGTAAAGCATGTACATGCCAAAGGTCGAGTGTTGGTAGGCTTTCGCGAGCTTAAAGGGCGCTATTTGGCGGAAATAGAGCGCTGTGAAATCCTTCACTCTAAAGTTGGTGATAACTTAATGACGCTCAGCGATATGATCGGTAAGCTAAGTATTTATAATAAGTTGCCGCAGATTGAAGTTGCGGCCTCAGATACTCAAGTCGCTTTGAACTTTAGAGTATTGGCTACGCCTACAGAAGAGGATTTGGCATTGCTATCTGCCTATGGCGAGCAATATGGCTTCCTTATCTATACGCAGCCTAAAGGACCATTAACCACTGAGTTGCTTTATGCGCCAGAAGGCTTTACCAGTTTAGCCTATGAGATAAATGCGGACTGCAAACTGAGCTTTGCACCTTATCAATTTACCCAAGTGAATCCGTCGATTAACCGCGCAATGTTGGCACAGGCAATAGAGCTGTTGGAGCTAAATAGTGAAGATAGAGTGCTAGATCTGTTTTGTGGTATCGGTAATTTTACCCTGCCGATTGCACAACAAGTAGCAGCAGTAGTGGGAGTGGAGAGTGATACTACGGCCATAGAGACTGCTAAGCAAAATGCTAGAGACAATAATATTGAAAATAGTCAGTTTTATGTCGGTAATTTGTTTGATCCAGAAGTGCAGTCGCAATGGGCAAGGCAAGATTATACTAAGGTATTGCTTGATCCGCCTCGCTCTGGGGCGATTGAGATATTGCCGCATGTGACTAAGGTGCTCAAACCTGAGCGCATTGTCTATGTCTCTTGCCAACCGTCTACGCTGGCTAGAGACATCGCTTATTTGGTCGAGAATGGCTATCGACTAGAAAAAGCCGGTGTTATGGATATGTTCCCTCACACGGCACATGTTGAGTCTATGGCGCTGTTGGTGCGAAAATAGGCAATGCTACCTTTCGCTGATGATATGACGAAAGGTTAGGTTCCAACGAGGTCGAGTCGTTCGACTTCGTTTTGGTAGGGCATGAAGGTATTGCTGCTGAAACTGATCACGCATGATTAATAAACTGCCATCTTGCAGGTTTATCTCATGTTTTATAGGCATATTTCTGTGCTGATTCGCCAATGTGTTTTTAGGATTGGCTTTGATGGCAAAAGTTCTCTCTGCCCCTAAAGAGATTGAGGCAATGCAGGGAGATTTCCCTAAGCAGACTTCATCGTCACTATGCCAGCCCATATAATCTTGGCCATTTCTATAGTAATTTAGCAAAACTGAATTAAAAGGCTTGTCTAAATGATCTTGCAGTTGAAGTCTGAGAGCATTGATATTGGGGTGCCAAGTATTTGGAATAAGGTCTAGCCCAGAGTATCGATAGCGAATATCTGGGTCAGACATCCAATACTGAAGTCGCGGTTGTAAAATAGACTTGCCAAAGATATGTATTGGTAATTGCTCCCACGGCACCTCAGAGAGTAGCGTTTTCTGCAGCTCTTTGCTTTGCGCTGAGGTTAAGAAATGTGGGAAATAGTCGGTATGAGGAATGTCGGGTTCAAATAACACGACAAACCTATGATGCTAAGTCTACTATGAGATAAGCTAGTGAAATTACGCGGCAAATTTATTTTATTTCTGAGTGGCTGCAACTCTTTTAAAACCAGCGGTAAAGCCGCTTAGTGATAACTCAATCACCAGTAGTCTGGCGCCTTCATCGACAATAATATCTGCTTTATTGCCTTTTTTGAATTGAGATAACATCTTACTATCTAAGGGTAGAATTGCTGAGCAGCCGACATTGGTACATTGTTCATAAGGAAAGCGAATAGCTGGCGCAGAGTCTACAGATATGCTGACCCCTTGTGCCAAAAACACTCCAAGCGGCAGTGTGAAAAGCGCCGCTGGCTGCACGTCTTGATCTCTGATAGGCAAATAACCAGCCGCTACCTGCAAGATTGGGCGATTATTCTCTTGGTTAATGACAGTTTGATAGATGTAGCATTGCTCTTCGCTGCCTTTTTCTATTTCATCACATCCAAGCGCCCAGTCTTTAAATCGCTCAGTGTTTTCGTTAGCTTGTTTTGGTTGCGTTGCATTAGCTTGACTGGCTTTCTTCTTCGAGGCTTCTTTGGTTTCTTTCTTAGCTGTTTTTTTCTCAGTTATTCCGGCTTTTGTAGTAGTGTTGGTTTCAGCGATACTAGTGGTTTGTAAAAATCCGCAGAAGAGTAGAGTCAAAATAACTTGGATAGATAATATTTTCATATAAGCAGTGGGTAGTGTTCGTTATTGTTTAGGAGGTATATGACTATACCTCTCGATAGTTCACGTTGCTAAGTTATAAGTTCTCAATCATTTTTTTCATTGATTTGACAGGTTTTCCGGCCATTACAGAAGCGCTACGTGTAGTGAACGGATCTCTGGAGAAATTCTTGGCTAATGTATCCATAGACACCTGCGCTAACTCACGCATTCCCATTTGTGCATAGGCCTCAACCATCACTGCCAAAGCGGCTTTTGCTGCCGGTGTGGTTTGGAAATTTT
>CAKMZF010000092.1 GCA_929200405.1 uncultured Gammaproteobacteria bacterium
GTAATGAATAACCGAGTTGAACTTTTAATTCATCAATAATAGGGCTGCCAGTCACCGCTGATTTGCCTAGATCAAATTGCAGCAGTGAGCCAAGCCACGTTGATAGCTGTGAAACTATTGATTGATCAAGCCCTAGCTCGGTGCGAACTTGAGCAGCGGAGGCAGCATCCATCATATCGTAGCCATAACGACCGGCAGCAATACGGTAAGCAGCGTCGCCGGGTAGTGCTTGCATCATCGAGAAACTAACAATACCAACCACTACTGCTACCACAATAGCTTGTGAAGCTCTCCCAGCAAGTGCAGAATAAAGCGATGAGCGATTGATCATTATTCCTGCCAAGATATATTGCTTAAGCCATAGCTTCTCTCCAACGGATCGACAACATAGCCTTTCAAACCATTAGCGACAGATACAGTATGCTGATACCAAACGATAGGAATCATAGGTAATTGCTCATGTAACGCTTTGGATACTATGGCAATGTTTTCAGAGCGGGTATCATCATTGCTAGTGGCGGCAATTTTCGCTAATGCCTCAGTAACCGCTGTGTTCTCCCAACCCATAGCGCCCCAGTCACCACCGCCGGTACCAAAGTCTTGTAAAACCGTTCCAATAGGGTCGGGTGTTAGGCCATAATTTCTGGCAAAAAGAGCGACCTCTAAAGAACCGTCTTTATGTCCTTTCGGAATCTCAGAGTAATTGCTGACACTGACTTCTAGCTCGACTCCAATCTCGCGCCATTGATCCTGTAATGCGGTTGCAATCAACGGTAATTCAGGGCGATCAGGAAAAGTGCGGAGTAGTAGTTTAAAGCGCTCTCCATTTTTCACTAAAATCCCATCATCTCCAGCTTTCCAGCCTTGTTCTGCTAACAGTTTTTTTGCTGCTGCAACATCATATGCCAATGGTGGTAAATCTTTGTTATGCCATTTGCTCAACACCGATGGAAATAACTGAGTCGCACTAGCTTCTGGAAAGCGAGTGATCGCTGTAGCAATACCTTTGCGGTTGATAGCAAGACTTAAGGCTTGTCTAGCGTTGGCGTCATTTAGGAATTTATGACTGGCGTTAAGTTTAATGCTGACAACTCGTGGTATTGCGACTGCAGATGTATTTACACTATCTACCTCAGACAGGCGAGAAAAGCCGGAAGGGTCTAGGTTGAAAACCAAATCAGCATCACCACTTTCTGCCATCAAGGCGCGTGTTTCAGCACGGCCTGATGCCAGATAGCTTGCAGATTCTAGCATCGGCTTTTTTCCCCAGTAGTCATTGTTTCGTTTCAGTGTCACACTTTGCGGTGGAGTAAATTCATCTACTATAAAGGGTCCCGTGCCAATCGCGGCAATAGCATTTCCTTCAGCATCCAGAGAAGCGGGAGCTGAAATAACAGTAGTATTGTGTGTTAATAAAGCAGGCAGGGATGAAAATTGCTTTTCTAGCGTAATTAGAACCTTACCGTCACTGACTTCAATGCTTTTTATCGGGGCTTTTTTTAATATTCCTGGCTTTGTAAGAGCAAGATTTAAAGACTTAACCGCTAACTCAGCAGTTAGCGGGGTGCCGTCATGGAATAAAACACCATCACGCAAGATAAATTCCCAATGCAGACCATCTTCTGATGAAGACCAACTCATGGCTAATCCCGGCTGTAATGCACTATTTACGTCAGCGTCCACTAAGGTTTCCATTACTTGTAAGCGATGAAAAGCGAACCCTGATATTGCCGGATCATAGCTGGTAATTTCCCACGGCGCGGCAACTTTCAGCGTATTTTTTTTAGTCTCAGAAACGCTGGGTTGAGCGAATAGACTCAGGGTTAATAATGCGGTAAACAAAGGTTTGATCATAGAGAACTCCGTGTATGATTCATAATTAAGTTTTAAAAATGTATGAGTAGGTTATCTATAGCTATGAGCTAAATAGTAATAATTACTAATTTTTGAATAAGACCCAAAGGATTTTCATTATCATTTGAGTCTTGTAAGCCTCACTTTGAACATTAGGCTTTACGTCTTATCTGTGGCCACAAGTTGCCCCAAATTACAAATATAAGTTTTAATGTGGCAATAGACTTTTATTGCACTTGATCCCAAATAGGAAAAGGGTCATCAATTTTTTTCCAGTGTGATTTACCTAATGTCATCTCTTCATCACTTAGAAGGCAGTCATCCAGAGCTTTGGTGATACCAGCTTGATCTAGGTTTTGGCCAATAAACACAAGTTCTTGGCGCATGTCGCCAAATGGTTCAACCCATTGCTTTTGGATGGACTCTAAATAACTCTCATCTTGCGGCCAGTCTTCTTTAGGGACGGCTTTCCAGAACATGCCAGCAAAGCCGTAGCGCGCTATGCCACCAGCTTGACTCCATTGCCCTGCAAATTCGGGACGTGTAGCTAACCAAAAATAGCCTTTGGAGCGGAGTAGTTTTCCATATTCGTTGGTACCGTGAAGAAACTGATAAAAGCTGCTGGGGCTAAAAGGTCTGCGTGCCTGATAGGTGAAGCTTGTTATTCCGTATTCTTCGGTTTCGGGTATATGTTCACCGCGCATCTCTTTGAGCCACCCTGGTGCCTGTTGTGCACGTTCAAAATTGAATAGTCCAGTATTCAATACGGCATTGATATCTATATTTCCATTGGAAATAGGGATAACTTTGGCTTCAGTATTAAGGGATTTAAGGACAGCGGTGAGCCGCTCGATGTCAGCCTTACTAACGAGGTCGGTCTTACTAATCAGCAAAATGTCAGCAAACTCTACTTGATCTACAAGTAAATCTGCGACACTGCGCTCATCTTCTTCACCTAGGGACTCACCAGTTTCCTGTAAGTATTTCGCTTCGTCATAATCTTTAATGAAGTTAACTGCGTCAACTACAGTAACCATAGTGTCTAAATTAGCGACATGCGATAAAGAAACCCCGTCTTCATCGGCAAAAGTAAAAGTCTCGGCAACAGGAAGAGGTTCAGATATGCCAGTAGACTCAATGACGAGATAATCAAAGCGGCCATCTTGAGCCAGTTTATTTACCTCTAAAAGCAAATCTTCTCTAAGCGTGCAGCAGATACAGCCATTGCTCATTTCGACCAGCTTTTCTTCGCTGTGATTCAGAGAGACTTCATTTTGCACGATCGATGAATCAATATTTATTTCACTCATATCATTGACGATAACAGCGACTTTTTTGCCTTCGCGATTATTTAAAATATGACTTAATACAGTAGTTTTACCTGCGCCAAGAAATCCTGAAAGCACTGTGACTGGTAGTTTTTTAGTTTGCAACATAAGATGAATATTACTTTTTGGTTAGGTTTGTGCAATTCGCGCAGAATCGTATCATATAAAGATACGTTATAACATAACATAAAGTAAAAATATTAATGAAGATATAAATTATTTTTATCGCGGTATGATGTAAAACGAGACTTATAATGATTTTATGCGTTGTGAAGTCGACAAAATCAAGATAACGATAGGAGCGCGTTTCTGATTAGTTACTCTGATGCAGTAGGGAAGTAAAGAAGCAAGACCTCATTGACTCTGTAGCTCAGAGAAGTCAATGAGGGTTTGATTATGAATAAATGCTGTCGAGTGAAACTTAAGGAGGATGATTGTCCGAGTTAAGTAGTACGCTATTTTGGTAAACTGCCAGCGTTTTTAGCACGACCAACAATCAATGGATCTGGCTCTGTTACCAGATCTTTATCTTTGTCGGGATAATCGATACTGTTTAAGAAATGCATCATGCAGTTGAGTCTAGCACGTTTCTTGTCATTAGATTTGATAATCACCCACGGTGCGTCGGCAGTGTCGGTATAAAAGAACATTGCTTCTTTAGCTGCGGTATAGTCATCCCATTTGTCTAAACTGGCTTTGTCTATGGGGCTGAGTTTCCAACGTTTTAATGGGTCGGTCTTGCGCGCTTCAAAACGTCGTAGCTGCTCATCCTGAGTTACAGAAAACCAGTATTTATGAAGATGTAAACCGGAACGAACCAGCATGCGCTCTAGTTCAGGGACTTGACGCATAAACTCCAGATATTCATTTGGACTGCAAAATCCCATCACTCGCTCTACACCAGCTCGGTTATACCAAGAACGGTCGAAAAGTGTTATCTCGCCACGGGTAGGTAGCTGAGAGATATATCGCTGAAAGAACCATTGTCCAAGTTGTTTTTCAGAGGGTTTAGAGAGTGCAACGACTCTTGCCATTCTAGGGTTTAGATGCTCCATAAAGCGCTTGATAGTTCCGCCTTTACCAGCAGCATCTCGGCCTTCAAATAACAGTGCAAATTTCTGACCCTCCTCGTGCGCCCAGCGCTGTACTTTGAGCAGTTCTACTTGCAGCTTTGCTTTCTGTGTTTCGTATTCTTTGTTTTTAAGCTTTTTGGGATAAGGGTACTCACCATTCTCAAATGCCTGCCGTAACTCATCGCTAGGTGGCGTGAGGTATTGCTCTTTGGTTTTATCGCTATCTGAGTGAGTCATATTATCCCTTTTTGAGTTGAATTGAATAATCTAAGCAAGTCATCTATCAGCACCATCGCGTGATTTCTCTCCTACTATCGGAGTTATGCGATTAAGTTCTGATGAATGGTAGTTGATTAATTTTATCTATTCAGTGTAGCGCTGCAAGCGCATTTTGCAAATTGAGGAGAAAAAATCTCCCTTAATAGCTAATATGATAGGCCAAACTTGTTGAGGTACTAGACAGTTTTGGCAACAAATTTGTCGAATAAGCGGTCGGGCAGTATTCGCTTGAGCACAGACACAATCTTGGTGGCACGGGTTACCCTATAGCGTATTTTTGCTCGTTTGTGCTCTATAGCATGTATCAGAGCATCGGTAACCGCAGATGGGGGCAGAGCCATGCTGGGTTTGGTAATCGGTTTTAGTAATCTCTGCACCTGTGTGGCATAAGCTTGTTGGTGCGGTGAGTCAGTCTGATTAATGTTTTGGTTGAAAACCGTCAGCGCATTTAACCGAAATCGACTGTGGATAGGGCCGGGTTCAATTAATGAGAGTTGAATACCTGTGCCTTGTAGCTCAACGCGTAGAGTATCGGTATAGCCTTCCAGTGCGTATTTGCTGCTATTATAGGCGCCACGATAAGGGTAGGCGGCGATGCCCAGTACAGAGCTGCATTGAATTATCCGGCCTTCACCAGCCTGTCGCATCCAAGGAATAACAGCCTTGGTTAAGCTGTGCCAGCCAAAGAAGTTAGTTTCGAACTGCGCTCGTAAATCCTCAGTCGCCAAATCTTCAAGTGCGCCGACTTGGCCGTAAGCGCCATTGTTAAATAAGGCATAGACGGATTTATTGGTTAGCTCAGAAATAGCGGTAACAGCAGAATCTATGCTGGATTGTTGGCCGTAATCTAGCAAAACTACATCAATACCTAGCTGTTGCAATACAGGTTGGTCATCAACATTTCGCAAGGTGGCGATCACACGATAGCCGAGCTTATGTAGTCGAATGGCTGCATCTAAACCAATGCCACTGGAGCAGCCAGTTATCACGATATTACGATTAGCGCGGTCAAATTGCTTCATTTGCATTGTCAGTTTTCAATCGGAATAAGCATAGCGAAGCTAGCTTCAACCCAGCGGATGTTTGATGAGATGGTGGGTATCGGGTGATTTATCTGTCCAAAAACGGTAAGACTCCGCAGCTTGAGACACTAGCATGCTCCAGCCATCGGCTGTTGACTCTAGGCCATTACTAGAACACCAATGTAGAAAAGGAGCCGCATTACTGGCATAGCACATATCATAAGCCCAATCCGCATTCTCAGCGATTTGTGAGGGCAGTGGTGGTACCTTGCCATCTAGACCTAGGCTTGTGCCTTGTACTAAGCCTTGATAGGGAATGTCGCCGAGTTCCAATTCTAGTTCAGCGTAAGACTTAGCCGTTATTTTACAGTTGCTATTGGTAAAATCATGAGCCAGTGACTCAGCAGTTTCTTTGGTTCTGTTGACTATGGTGATCTGGCTAGGTTTTTGCTCAATCAACGGTTGCAATACGCCTCTAACAGCACCGCCAGCACCTATGACCAGAATATGCTGATCGGCAATCGTGAACTGATTCGAGAGTATCGCAGCGATCATCCCCAGACCATCGGAGTTATGACCAATGATTTCACCGTCTGTAAAGTACAGCGTGTTCACCGCCTGTGCTTTCTCAGCATAGGGTGTGAGTTTATCAGCAAGCTTATAGGCTTCCAGTTTAAAAGGCACGGTGACATTTAGCCCCGTGTAGCCTTGATCTCTGAGTGCTTTTATATGCGCGTCAAACTCGCCAAGGGGGATTTCTATTTTCTGGTAATCAATATCATCACCAAACTGAGAAGCGAATTGTTGGTGAATTTGCGGCGATAAGCTATGTTTTATTGGATTACCGACTACAGCGAGTTTTATTGACATATCGATTACTCAGCCAACCAGTCAATAATTTGCGGAGCAAAATAAGTCAGCACGCCATCTGCGCCAGCACGTTTAAAGCTCATTATTGCTTCTAACGCCACTTTCCTTTCATCCAACCAGCCATTTTGGCTTGCTGCCTTTATCATGGCATATTCACCGCTGACTTGATAAGCCATAGTCGGAACAGCAAACTGCTCTTTGACGCGATAGATAATATCCAAATAGGGTTGTCCCGGTTTGACCATAACCATATCAGCACCTTCATCAAGGTCTAGTGCAACTTCGTGCATGGCTTCGTCTGAGTTAGCAGGGTTTACTTGGTATTGCTTTTTGTCAGCTTTGCCTAAGTTGCCAGCGGAGCCGACTGCATCTCTAAATGGCCCATAATAGTCAGAGGCAAATTTAGCAGCATAAGACATAATGCAAGTGTGTATATAACCTTGAGTTTCTAAGGCTTGACGAATAGCGCCAATGCGACCGTCCATCATATCCGAGGGGCCTAGGATATCAGCACCGGCTTTGGCATGACAAAGTGCCTGCTTCACCAAAATCTCGGTAGTGACATCATTAATCACATAACCGTCATCATCAATAATGCCGTCTTGTCCATGAGAAGTGTAGGGATCCAGCGCCACATCGGTCATTATAGATAGTTCGGGATATGCTTGTTTTATGGCTCTGATAGCTGTCGGTACTAAACCATTGTCATCATAAGCAGACTCAGCTAATAAACTTTTTTGCGCTTGACCAATCACAGGGAACAGCGTGACCGCTGGCAAACCAGCGGCAACCAGTGGTTGTAAGGTTTCCAGCAATAAATCAACCGACAATCGTTCTACACCTGGCATTGAAGCAACACTTTGGCGTTGATTGCTTCCCTCTAAGATAAACACCGGCCAGATTAAATCATTGACCGAAAGGATATTCTCTTGGCTTAATCGGCGCAGTGTGTCACTGCGCCTGAGTCGGCGTAATCGAGTATTGGGAAATGCTCTAGTGGTGATTGTCGGTTTGCGCATGAGACTTATACCATGCCTACCGTATTGAAACCAGCATCAACATACATGATCTCACCGGTGATTGCAGAGGCAAGATCAGAAAGCAAGAACGCAGAAGCGTTACCAACTTCTTCGATAGTCACACAGCGACGCAATGGAGCAGCGCCTTCAAAGCTTTTGAGCATTTCTTTAAAACCGCTAATGCCTGATGCCGCTAAGGTGCGGATAGGGCCAGCGCTAATCGCATTTACGCGGATATTCTCAGGACCAAGAGAAGAGGCCATATAGCGAGTAGTTGCCTCTAAGCTGGCTTTAGCAGCTCCCATTAGATTGTAGTTTGGCACCACGCGCTCGGCACCAAGGTACGTCATGGCGAGCATAGAAGCATTGCGATCCTGCATTAGAGGTCGTGCCGCTTTTGCCATCGCGGCATAACTATAAGCACTGATATCATGAGAAAGACTAAATGCATCACGACTAATGCCTTCTAAAAAATCCCCCTCTAGCGCTTCGCGTGGGGCATAAGCAACAGCATGGATAAAGCTATCTAAGCCACCCCATTGGTTTTTGATTTCTGTGAAAACCTCGGCCATTTGCTCGTCTGAGGTGACATCCAGTGGCATAGTGAAATTACTACCACACTGGGCTGCCATGTCTTCTACACGGCCTTTGAGTTTTTCATTCTGGTAAGTAAAAACCAACTCAGCACCTTGCTCATGCAATGCTTTGGCACAACCCCATGCGATTGAACGGTTGCTGGCAAGACCTACTACTAATATTTTCTTTCCGGCTAAAATGCCCATAATATTTCCTTTCTCGTCTATTCTCGGTGTTGAATCAGTATTCACTGCATTCTATAAAAACTCAAATTTTGGCAAGTATAATTCATCTCCAGAAATAACTCGACAGTGATTGCGGCAGATGTCAGTAAAAATGACACAAAATGCTAGCTTCAGGATATAAGCTATGGCATAACTAAGTAGAAATAGACTTATGGAGAATACGTGAAGATCTGAAATTGTGATATAACCTCAATATGAGCATAAAAATATAGCGGTGTCGAACCAAGCACAAACAATATGTTCAAAAAGGCATAAATAAAGATTACGACAAAACACAACATGCAGAAAACAAAGATATGGCGAGTTTCTCAATAAAGCAATATAGCGACTGGCAAACCTTAGCGGACAAAGAGCTAAGGCAAAAATCATTAGATAATATTCACTGGCAATCACCAGAGGGCATCACCATAAAGCCGGTATATACCGCAGATGATGTCAGCCAAAAGCCGAATTTACCGGGCTTTCCTCCTTTCACCAGAGGCCCCAAAGCAACCATGTATGCAGGTCGACCATGGACGATACGACAGTATGCAGGGTTTTCCACAGCCGAGGAGAGCAACGCCTTTTACAAGCGCAACTTAGCCGCGGGGCAAACAGGACTATCCGTGGCATTTGACCTGCCCACCCATCGAGGCTATGACTCAGACCATGAGCGCGCCAGTGGTGACGTTGGCATGGCGGGTGTGGCGATTGACTCCGTTGAAGACATGAAAATACTCTTCAACGAAATACCTCTAGACAAAATATCTGTCTCCATGACCATGAACGGTGCGGTGCTGCCGATTATGGCAATGTATATTGTTGCAGCAGAGGAGCAAGGCGTAGAAAAGCACCGGCTATCCGGCACCATTCAAAACGATATCTTAAAAGAGTTCATGGTGCGCAACACCTATATCTATCCACCAGAACCTTCTATGCGCATAGTCTCAGATATCATTGCCTACACCGCAGAGCATATGCCCAAATTTAACCCCATCTCAATCTCGGGCTACCACATGCAAGAAGCAGGGGCGACAGCCGTGCAAGAACTGGCATATACCCTTGCCGATGGCATAGAATACGTGCGCACAGCAGTAGACAGAGGGCTAGAAGTAGACGACTTTGCGCCAAGACTCAGCTTTTTCTTCGCCATAGGCATGAACGTATTTATGGAAGCTGCCAAACTCCGCGCCGCAAGACAGCTATGGGCAGAGCTAATGCAGCAACACTTCCAGCCTAAAACAGAGAAGTCGCTAATGCTGCGCACCCACTGCCAAACCAGTGGCGTTAGCCTGCAAGCCAAAGACCCCTACAATAATATTATCCGTACCACTGTAGAAGCGATGGCAGCAGTACTAGGTGGCACACAGTCATTGCACACCAACTCATTTGATGAAGCACTAGCGCTACCAACCGACTTCTCAGCAAGAATCGCCAGAAACACACAGCTCATAATAAGAGATGAAACCGAACTAACCCGCGTGGTAGATCCGCTCGCGGGTTCCTATTATGTAGAGAGCCTAACCGAATCTCTGATAGCAGAAGCCAGAGTGCTAATTGATGAAGTAGAGGCGCTAGGTGGCATGACCAAAGCCGTGGAGTCAGGGCTACCAAAATCACGCATAGAAGCCTCAGCGGCACTCAGACAAGCAGACATAGAAACAGGGTCAGCAACCATTGTCGGAGTCAACAAATACAGCCTACCTGAGGAACCAGAAATAGATATCCTCGCAGTTGATAACCAAGCAGTCAGAGCCTCACAACTCAGCAAACTCCAACACCTCAAAGGCACGAGAACGCAAAGCGCCTGCGAAACCGCACTACAAAAACTTACCACAGCAGCAGAGCAAGGCAGTGGCAATCTATTAAGCTATGCCGTAGAAGCCGCCAGAAATCGCGCAACAGTAGGGGAGATATCCTCAGCACTAGAGGCAGTATTCAACCGTTACCAAGCAACCCCACAAATGATCAGTGGCGTATTTAACAAAGCCTTTGCTGAGCATAAAGAATTCGACACCTTGCAAGCGAAAATAGCAGCCTTTACCAAAGCACAAGGCAGAAAGCCAAAAATACTCATCGCCAAAATGGGGCAAGACGGCCACGACCGCGGTGCCAAAATCATCGCCAGTGCCTTTGCCGATGCAGGGTTTGAAGTCCTAATCAGTCCACTATTCCAGCTACCCGAAGAGGCAGCAGATATGGCAATCAAAGAAGGGGTAGATGTTATCGGCGTATCAAGCCAAGCCGCAGGCCACAAAACCATGATTCCATCACTCATAGAATCACTAACAGGTAAAAACGCAGAAGAAATATTAGTCGTCTGCGGTGGCGTTATCCCTCCTCAAGACTATCAAATACTCAAGCAAGCTGGCGCAGCCGCCATATTCGGCCCCGGCACACCCGTTATAGATGCGGCGGATGAGGTTATGGAGTTGTTGATAGCTGATTAAATTCTTATGCTTTTCCTTTTTGATGTGATGATATTGAAGAGATATATGCATATGATAATAATTAAGGATACTATGTTATATATAAAAGGAAAGGGCTCTGATATAGAGAAGTGGGAAACGAGAAATGAGAGATGAGGAATGGAAAAAACTAATTTACTCAAGCTATTAGAGCTTGAAATGAAGGAGGAACAATACTATCTGGCAGTATTTCAAAAGGAAGTAACTTTCTTCTGGGGGGCTATCTCAGCAATTATTGTAGCTTACTCTAGTAGGATTACCCGTGGTGCATTTAGGATAAAACACCTTTGAGGCTGTTAAGATTACGGCC
>CAKMZF010000093.1 GCA_929200405.1 uncultured Gammaproteobacteria bacterium
GGCGATAATCGCAACAACGATTAGTAACTCAATGATTGAAAAGCCTTGTTGTTTTGCTTTGTTGTACATGGTGCTCCTTGATTTTGGTGTTAAAAACAGTTTAGTTGACAAATTTTTGTCTAAAAAGAATTATAAACAGTTAAAAATAAATGTTAATAGCAGTATGTTGACAATATGATTCATCTATGTGCTTTTTTATGTTGTATATTTTATTAAATATAGAAATAAACTCTCAAATATTATTTTTTCAGAGAATATATTTCTCATTTAAGATAAATTATGAAAATTGGTCGATGACATTAAAATTCGCACAGAAAAATTCAAATTTTCAAAAATATATTGTATTTGTGCAGCTTCTCATTGTCAATGTGATTAAAGATTGTGCCATTGTTTCTTTAGTTATTTTGTGAACAATTATTTTAGATTAACAGCTCTTTTTAATATCAGTTATTTTTGGGGGAGTAAGAGCTAAAATAATGCCGATTTTAGATAAATATGTCTTAACTTTTTGGCTTGAAACCGTATGATAGCTCACTTAGATCACATATGTTCCGGAGATGATATGAATTTACATGAATACCAATCGAAATCGGTATTTGCCAAATACGGCATTGATGTTCCCAGAGGCATTGTTGCAACAGATGGGGAGTCGGCCCAGGCTGCAGCAACTGAACTTGGCGGTTCTGTTTGGGTTGTTAAAGCGCAGGTTCACACAGGTGGCCGTGGTAAAGCTGGCGGCGTAAAAGTTGCTAAGTCATTAGACGAGGTGAAAGCATATACCGAAGCGATGATTGGTGACGTATTAGTTACTCATCAGACTGGGCCTGTGGGTTTGCCAATTCATCAGGTACTTATTGAAGAAGGTCTAGATATTCAGAATGAACTGTATTTAAGCTTATTGGTAGACCGTGCCTCAAAGCAGGTTACTTTTATCGCCTCTTCTGAGGGTGGCATGGATATCGAAGAGGTTGCAGAGAAGCAGCCAGAGAAAATGTTAAATATCGGCGTTGATGCAGCAACAGGGCTGCAGGGTTTTCACAGCCGTACTTTAGGTTTTGCGATGGGTTTGAATAAAAACGAAGTTAAACTTTTGCATAAAGCTATGAATGGTTTATATCAGATGTTTGTCAATGAAGATGCCGCTTTAGTTGAGATCAATCCATTGATTTTAACCGGTGACAATCGCATGTTGGCATTAGATGCTAAAGTTAATTTAGATTCTAATGCGATTTATCGTCATCCCGATCTTGCTGATATGCATGATCCTTCACAAGAAGATGAGCGTGAGAATATCGCCCACCAGCACGAACTAAATTACGTTGCCCTAGAAGGTAATATCGGTTGTATGGTTAATGGCGCTGGCCTTGCAATGGCTACTATGGATATTATTAAGTTACATGGTGGTCAGCCAGCAAACTTTTTGGACGTAGGGGGCGGTGCAACCGCTGCTAGAGTGACCGAGGCCTTTAAGTTAATCACTTCTAGTGAAGACGTTAACGCAATTCTCGTGAATATTTTTGGCGGCATTGTTCGTTGTGATCTAATTGCCGAGGGTATTATCGAGGCAGTTAAGCAAGTTGGTCTAAGTATTCCTATTGTTGTGCGGTTACAGGGTACGAATGTCGATCAGGGAAGAGAGATGTTGGCCTCTAGTGGTTTGAATATCATTGCCGAATCAGATTTAACCTCGGCAGCTAAAGCTGTCGTCGCTGCAGCAGCGTAACAGGAGACGTATTGTGAGTATTTTAATTAATAAAGACACTAGGCTAATTACTCAGGGCTTTACTGGTAAGCAAGGTACATTCCATAGTGAGCAGGCAATCGCTTATGGCACTAATATCGTGGGGGGCGTTACACCAGGCAGAAAAGGTGAGACACATTTAGATAAGCCTGTATTCAACACTTGTCACGAAGCGGTTAAAGAAGCCAATGCAAATGCGAGTATGATTTTTGTACCACCTCCATTTGCAGCAGATGCTATTTTAGAAGCTGCGGATGCTGGTATTGAAGTGATTGCTTGTATTACTGAGGGCATTCCGGTGATGGATATGTTGAAAGTAAAGTCTGCACTTCGTGGAACTAATGTGAGTCTAATTGGCCCTAACTGTCCGGGTGTTATTACCCCAAATCAATGCAAGATGGGCATTATGCCAGGACATATTCATTTAGCTGGTAGTGTTGGTGTGGTTTCTCGTTCTGGTACGCTAACTTACGAAGCGGTGCATCAAACTACCCAAAATGGCTTAGGTCAAACAACTTGTGTTGGTATTGGTGGTGATCCAATTCACGGGATGAGCTTTATCGATGTATTGACAATGTTTCAAGCCGACCCGGATACTAAGGGTATTGCTATGGTTGGTGAGATCGGTGGTTCTGCTGAGGAAGAAGCGGCGGAGTTTATCCAGTCAAATGTGACTAAGCCTGTGGTGGCTTATATCGCTGGAGTTACTGCACCTCCGGGCAAGCGTATGGGTCATGCTGGTGCGATTATTTCTGGTGGTAAAGGTACTGCTGATGATAAATTCGCAGCACTTGAAAAAGCTGGAGTTAGAACGGTTCGCTCACCGGCTGATATCGGTAGTACACTTGCTGAGATGATGAAGTAATAAACTTTCTTATTACGGATTAAAAAAGGCCGCATTTGCGGCCTTTTTTGTGATTACGATTTATGATCTGAAAAAATAATCACAGTGTAGCTTATGAGAAGGGACTAATTAGGCTTTTGGAGTTGGTAAATTGTACCTTCGCCTATGGCTGCCAGAGATAAAGCATAACCGTGGCGACTAAAATAATCACTACCCAGATCACCATACTGCCAGTTGGCCAAAGCCGTGAGATCATTATTTTTTCAGACATGGTTCTTAGGTTTCCATAGTGTTGCGCTATTCTAGACTCTGCAAAAAATAGCTTTGCACTGCTGCTGATATGATTTAACTCACGCCAGATAGACGGAATGCCTTTGCGAAACAGTATATCAACATCGACCAGTGTTTGCGGATATTGATTGGGGTAGAGTTTTAAAAGCTTAATAAGCACAAAACCTAGTGCAGTAAACACGATTAGTTGGAATTGCGTCAACAAGTGAGAGGCAGAGTTAAGTTCGTAGTCCCAATATTTTTCATTTGGTAGTAGTTGATAATAGCTATGTGGAAAAATACCGGGGAATATGCAAATGACAGCTAAAGCGATCATAGCGATTTTCATTGATAGTGGAATTTCTTTTGCTTCGGTCACGGTTTTTTGGTCTGCTGCTGGCTTGATAAAAGCGAAATAAGGTAGCTTAATAGCAAGGGCATCAATAACGGCAACGCTGCTGAACACTAACGCTAACCATGCGATATCCATATGCTCTTTGGAGAGTGCAGATAAGGTTAGAGATTTGGAGGCAAAGCCGACAAAGAAAGGAAATGCTGCGATGGTGAATCCACCAACTAGGCTTGCTGCTAACAGTATGGGGTAGCGTTTCGCTAGACCACCGAGATCTGAGCATTTTGCACTGCCAGTGCCTTTAATCAACGCACCTGTTACCATATATAGCAATCCTCCATACAGTGTGCAGGCAAAGGCGTGAGCAACAGCACCGTTTACAGCCAGCTCTGTCCCTAAGCCGATGGCAACGACCATATAACCGAATTGATTTTGCAAAGCATAAGCAATAACTCGGCGTAGATCATTCTCTAAAACCATATATAGCATAGGCCATATCGCCATTGTACAGCCGATAACAATTAGCGCTTTTTGCCCAGTGAAGTGAACAAGCAGAGCATAGATAGCCATTTTGGTGGTGAATGCTGATAGTACAACGCTGCCTGTTGGCGTGCTTCGTGGATATGCATCAGGTAGCCAAGTATGCAAAAATGGAAATGCTGCTTTAATGCCGAAGGCCAATAGGAAACACCATTCGTACCAGTGGTCTAGCTGAAAGCTTTGCAGTGCAAAACTCTGAGTTTGTTGATACTGGCCGATAATACCGATGAGCAATAACACTCCAGCGAATAAATGCTGCACTAAATATCGTAGGCCAGCTCCATAGGAGCTATCTGTTCTTCCAGCCCAAACGATAAATGCTGAGGTGATAGCGGTGATTTCCCAGAAAAAGAAGAAGCTCAGATAGTCTTGTGAGTACAGCACACTTATTGTGGCACCGGCATAGATAAGTGTATTGACTTGTTCTAAACGATCATCATTGCTAAGTGAGAATATGCCTGCTAGCGCACTGATAAGCAGAAAGGCTAGGGCGAAAGTATTTGTCGCATTTCCTGTGCCAACGACAAAATCAATTTGGTTTATTTGCAGACTGTGGAGCGTGCTGTTGTTATCAAGACCCAGCCAGATACAAAAACCAAGACAAGGTGCGATAATCAAGAGCAATGCATTAATGCGGGTCGGCAGGAAAACCGCAGCAATGCCTGCCAAAATTAATAACAGTCCGGGTTGTGCGGTTAGTAGTTCAAGGAAAGAGGCCATCATTCGGATGCCTCCTGCTGTGTTGGGGCATCATAATAGTCAGCAGGGCGTTTGACCAATAGACGCCAGAATTTCATCGTAATTACACCGAAGATATAACTGCCAAACGCCATGAGGCCATAAAACCCGGTAACTTTTTCAAACTCAAAATAGGGGTGCATATGCACTAGAGATTCTGTAGCAACCAAAAGTATGGCGGCAATGAGCAGGAGATAAAAGGTTTTTTTCATAGTCATTATGCTGGCCTCAAAACTTGGTTAAGGTATTCGATCACCCAAGGGGCGCAAAAGAACATGGCAGTAGTTAGACCTGCGGTAATTAGTAGTGGCACAAGGCAAAGCAATGGTGCTTCTTGCATGGTTGTGGGTGCAGTAGCTGATTTCTGAAAAAATGCCATTGCTGGAATCGGCATGAGATAGATTACATTAAGTATTGTGCTGAGTAGTAAAACGATTAATAACCAGCTATGTTCAGCAGTAGCTAAATCTATCAGTCCCCATTTGGTATATAGTCCTGCGAAAGGCGGTAGTCCAATAATCGAGAAGGCGCCAATGGCAAATGCGGCGAAGGTAAAAGGCATTGCCTTGCCTAAACCTTTTAAATCTTTAATTTCACTTTTGTGCTGAGAGGTATAGATAGCGCCAGCACAGAAGAAGAGGGTGATCTTAGCAAAAGCGTGAGCTACAAGTTGGTAAAGCGCAATGGCTATACTGCCAGTGCTTACTAATGCTGCAGCTAGCACGACATAAGCGAGCTGACTAATAGTGGAGTAGGCCAACCGTGCTTTGAGATTTTGCTTTTGCAGAGCGACTACTGAGGCGCAAACCAAAGTGAAGCTGGCTAAGTATAAAATGGGCAGATTGCCGCCAGTTTCCGCTAGCCAGTCAATGCCAAAGACATAAACCGTGACTTTTATCACAGTAAACACACCAGCCTTAACTACAGCGACGGCATGTAGTAAAGCAGACACAGGCGTTGGCGCTACCATAGCGGCGGGTAGCCAGCGATGGACTGGCATGAGTGCTGCTTTACCCACGCCTAATATGCAGGCTGTGTAGAGCAGCATGGTAATCAATGGACTGACTTTACCAGCAAGTACACCTTCTGGTGCAAACGCAAAACTACCTTGAATGCCCCAGACCGAGATAACAACAAATAAGAAAAATAAGATGGAGCTGGTCATTAGCACTGCTAGGTAAGTGCGAGCACCGTTCTTTGCCGCTTCATTGCCTTTATGCGCGACTAATGGAAAAGTTAGCACCGTCATTAGTTCATAAAATACAAACAAGCTCAGCAGATCGCCAGCAAAGGCAATAAGCAAAGCTGTGCCAATGGCAGCAGTATAGAATATATAAAATCGGCTTTGATTGGCTTCGTTATTGCCGCGCATATAGCCAATAGCAAACAGTTGAGCCAGTGGCCAAAGTCCGCTAGCAACTAAAGCGAAAGTCGCGCCAATAGGCTCTACTTGCAGACCCAAGCTGACATTGGGGATCAGGGTAACAAGGTGTCGAGATAGCTCACCATTATAGAGCTCACTAATATGGGTGAGTGCCAATATAGCAGTGATAATGGATAGGGTGATAATGCCAATATCACGGGCTTTGGGCCGCTTATATGTAACTAAGCAATAGAGACTTGCTACCCAAGGTAGAAGGAGATAATAATCAAACCATGTCATAGTGGCGCTCCAATGAGTGCTTTGGCAATTTGATCCGCAATAAATACCGTCTCTGTGGTAAAGATACCGAACGCGATATTGGCGATGATTAATGCGATTAAGCTAATTAGTGCAAATGCGTTGAGTGGTGAACCACTCCAGCTAAATGCATCTTGGCGTAGCCATTCCTGCTGTGCTTGTTGATCAGCCTCGTTAATTTCTCCAAACCATATCATCTGCAGGAAACGCCAGACATAAAATAGCGCCCCAACGGATGCGAGTAGAATAAAGGCCACGATTAGATAATGTCCTTGATTAATTGTCGCCTGTAATAGTAGTAATTTGCCAGTGAAACCTGCTGTTAAAGGCACCCCGATCAAGCTTAATCCGCCAACAGTCATGCCAACGCCTAGCAAAGGATATATCTTACCTAAGCCTGAGAGTTGAGTTAGCAAGCTGCCTTTTGCATGGATTAAAAAGCCCGCGATGCTAAGGAATAGCAGCCCCTTCATTAGACCGTGATTAAACAAATGCACCACACTACCTGCTAAGCTGGTTTGTGTTGCAAGGCCGATACCAAGGGTCATATAACCAACTTGGGCGACACTAGAGCTAGCAAGCAGTGACTTTACATCCGTGACATAAAGCGCTTTATAGGTTCCAAAGAAAATCCCGAGGATTGACAGAGGGATGAGAATCCAGCCAAGTTCAATATTGCCGAATGATTGCTCGTAACCAAATAGCGTAAAGAAGAAACGGAAAAACAGATATACACTGACTTTAGTGGAAGTGGCGGCGATAAAGGCGCTAACCACGGACGGTGCAAAAGAGTAGGCGTTGTTTAGCCAGAGGTGCAATGGAAATACTGCCGCTTTTAGCGCAATGCCGACTGTAATAAACGCAAAAGCAGTCTTTACGGTATTTGAGTCTAGCTTGTCGGCGAGTCGCAGATGGATATCGGCAATGTTTAGTGAGCCTGTCATGGCATATAAGAAGCCAATACCTATTAGGATAAATGTCGCCCCGATAGTGCCCATAATGAGGTACTGGTAAGAAGCTGTCAGTGCTCTGCGGTCACGCCCCATAGCGATAAGCGCATAAGAAGACAACGAGGTGATCTCTAGAAAAACAAAGATATTAAAAGCATCACCAGTGTAAGTGATACCCATGAGTCCAGCTAAGCAAAGCAGGAAAGCGGTGCAGAAGAGCGGGAATTTTGAATAGGGTATTTCCTTTTGCAGCAGTTGCGGTAAAAAAGTTGAGGAAACTGCTGCGATAAGACCAACTAACAGGCCAACAAAACCGTTTAATAGGTCCAGATGTAAACTAATACCGTAGGGTGATTTCCAGCCACCGAGGTAGTAGATAATTTCAGGTTTCTGTTGTAGCTCAAAAAAAAGTAGCAAGCTAGCAATGAATACGGCAAAGCTAACGGTTTGGGTAATAATTAATGCAAAGTTGCGTTTGTGAACAATAGTGATGAGCGCCGCAAAAAGCAGCGGTACCACGATAGCAAGAACAGGTAATTGCTGAAATAAAGTTAAGTCGTGTTGACCAGTAGTGACAGACTGAAAAACTTCACTAGAAGTAGAAGAACTTGCCATTAAAATGCCTCATCTACACGGTGGATATCATCTTCTTCTATACTGCCAAAAGCTTCGTTGATACGAACCACTAAGGCCATCCCCATAGACAGAGTAGCAACACCAACCACAATAGCGGTTAGCATTAGTACATGGGGCAGAGGATTGCCATAGATTACTGGTTGCATGGCTTCTGCGGCTTTTTCATCCAGTAAGATAGGGGCTGTGCCACCTTTAATCTTGCTCAAGCTGATGAAGAAAATGAGCACTGAGGTTTGAAATATGCCCAATCCGAGTAGCTTTTTGATTAAGTTGCCAGAAACGATGACGGTATAAAATCCACTCATCATCAGTAATATGGCAATCCAATAATTGTATTTGCCAATAACTTCCGTGATTATTTCTATAAGATTATTCATGGTGTAAAGAGTTAGCCATTGCGACTGTTAAATGCATAAAAAATAAGAACCATTACACTAGCGACGGTTAACAACACGCCTAGCTCTATCAACACTAAACCTAGGTGCTGACCACCGTGATCTAGCAATAGCGAATAGTTTAAAAATTCTCCGCCTTTAAAAATAGATATAAGTCCCGTGCCGCCGTATAACAGCACACCAGAGCCGGAGAGAATTCGGCAAAAAGCAGGGGGAACCACCTGTTTAGCGGCATTCACATCAAATATTAGCCCATAGAGAATCACCGCAGAGGCGATTATGACGCCAGCTTGGAAACCCCCACCTGGGCTGATTTCTCCGTGAAACTGCACGTAAAAACCAAAAACCAGAATTGCGGGTATAAGCGCAACCGAGACAATTCTGGGAATAGTGTGTTCTTGCATTCTAGCCATTATTTTGTTCCTCTTCAGCTACTTGAGCAGTATCTCCTGAGTTGCTGTCGGTTTCACGCCAAAGTAATAACAGCACCCCAACAACAGCGGCAAAAACCACAACGACTTCGCCAAAGGTATCGTAGCCACGATAGCTGCCTAGCACTGAGGTAACAACATTGGGTATGTGAATGTCATGACTACTACCGGCTATATAATAACTGGCTATCTCATTGTGAATAGGATTGTTAACAGCGCCAAAGGTTGGTAAGTCTGAGGTACCAACAATTAGCACGATTGCTGTTAGAAAGGTGATTACCAAGCCAAACCAACGATGATAGTTAATAGGTGGCTTTTCGACTCGCGTGGTCAGGCCGATAACGCTCATAAATATCACGGTTGAAATGCCAGCGCCAACTGCTGCTTCGGTAAAGGCCACATCTACTGCATCCATAAGGAAGAAAAATAATGCAGTCAACAGACTATATATGCTGGCTAACATGACAATGCCGATAAGACTGCGCAGTTTATTTAGGCTAAATGCAGTGGCGACCATCGCTGCTAGAATGATGATATTTAAAATGACAATCATAATCTATCTGCTCTCATCTCTGTGAATAGGTTGCATACCATCCGCAATAGCCGCTTTTAGTAACGCATGAGAAGCGGTAGGACTAGTGACTAATATGAACACCCAAATTAGCAATATTTTTAAAGCAGTGAGGGTGAAACCGCAGAGCAATATAGCTGCTATTAGCACGCATGTAGCGCTACCAGTATCGATAATACCGGCGGCATGTGAGCGAGTAAATACATCGGGAAACCTATATAGTCCCAAAATGCTAATAAACATCAGCAGGGCACCAAGGGCTATTAAAATATAACCGATAGTATCTATCATAGTTATGGCTCCTTTTGGTCTGTGGCTGCTGTGGTTTCTACTGGCTCAGAGGAGTGTAGAGGGTCAATAAATAAATCTGCATTTTGACTGTCTTTGCTCGGGCTTGTTGGTGTGCTTGAGTTGCCAAGATTACCGAAACGGATGTATTTTAGAGTGGCGATGACGCCAATGAAATTTAGTAGTGCATAGAGCATTGCAAGGTCAACAAAATCTGGACGTTGCATCGCCAAAGCTAGAATGACCATAACCAAAACCACTAGAGTGCCAACTACGTTGGTCATTAATACACGATCAAAAATGGTGGTTTTGACAATCGCTCTGGCGACAACTAGCACAATACCAAAGCCGTAAACTGTGGCTAAAATATATAACAAGGTCATTGTGGGGCATCCTTGTTTTTAGTGTTTTGAGATTGGAGCTTGTTTGCTAGAGAGCCTTCATACCATAGCGCTGGCTTTTCAAAATCTCCCTGTAGCAAACCTTCTTTGCCCTCCTCAGAGAGCGCATGAACGATTATTTTTTCATTGTAAATTATCAGCGAAATGGTGCCAGGCGTTAAGGTGACGGACTGGGCAAATAAAGCTCTGCCATGATCAGTGTCTAACTTGATTGGTAATTCAAACAGCACTGGGCTAATCGCGTCATTGCCTTGTAAGATTCGATTGGCGACATCGATATTAGATTTAATAATCTGCCATAATAGCCAAGGCAGATAGATTGGAAGCTTTAGCAAACGTAAACCGTTTTGCTTGGGTATATTGGCAAAACCAGCTCGGTAGGCGAAAAGCAGAGACAAGAATATACTAACTGCGGCATAAAAAATGAATAATGGTTCGGTTATTCCAGATAAGATAGTCCAGAGTATGGCCAGCCAAATAATTATTGGTAGCCAATAAACGAATATTTTTTTAACACTGAAAGAATTTAATTGCATAGGGGAATTATAGCAATCATGGCGAGTAGTACCAGCCCTAAAACGGCAAGACGTTTTGCACCAACACCAAGTGGCCCTTTGCATATGGGGTCTTTGTATCTAGCAATTTCTGATTATTTGATGGCAAAACAATCAGATAGCCATTGGTATGTCAGAATTGATGATATAGATAAGCCAAGGATTGCAGTGAACTCAGTGTCGCAAATTTTACAGACATTAAGATCTCATGGCTTGATTTGGGATGCGTCCGTAGTCTATCAGTCACAACAATATCGTCGATATGACCAAGCATTGGCTAAGCTCTGTCAGCAAAAGCTGGTTTTTGCCTGTCATTGCTCGCGAAAGCAATTAATAGACGCGGGTCATGTGAATAGTCATGGAATATGCTACCCCGGAACTTGTAGGGATAATGTTGTGTCAGTAGCGGATTTGTCGATTATAAAAGGTGCAGCATTGCGAGTGAGAGTGGAAGATAAAGTCCTGTCGTGGGTAGACCAGCGTCTGGGGGCGCAACAAGAAAATCTAGCTGAGACCACGGGAGATTTTGTATTGCGTCGTACAGATGGTATTTACAGTTTTCATTTGACGACGGTAGTGGAT
>CAKMZF010000094.1:0-1363 GCA_929200405.1 uncultured Gammaproteobacteria bacterium
CCGTAAGAGGAGGCTCATATATGTTCTTTCCTGTGGGTCAATTTGAATGATTGTTAGCAGATTTGATATTATCGATCTTGAATGAATAGCTGATTCTTCTGTTGCTAAATGAAGTAGATATTAATATCTACTTTTTACTAATAAGTATCTCAGTCGCAGGTGTCAATGTTTTTTTGCTATAATTGACTATATGAAAAGGCATATAAGTGCATTCACTTGATCTCAGGTAAGTGTTTGATAAATAAATGTCTTTTAAGATTTTTTTTGACAGAAAGCTTAGTTCTTTCTGTTCAGTCTGCAATAGAAATGATGGAAAGGAGTAAGAAATGATCAAATCTATAAGACTTGTCAATAGTATTGGTTGCGCCATTTTGCTTGGCAGCACAGCGCTGACTGCTCAACAGATTGGAGACGGAGACGGTCCTCCGGATTTTACACCGGAGCCATTGAAAATTACCATTCAGGAGAACTTTCCTGATAAACAGCCTGACGCCCAGACGGCATTGATTGTGGGTGCAGCTGAAGCTTTTCTTATGACACTGAATGATGCGCAGCGTAAGGCTGTATCTTTTGAGTTTGAAGATAATGCCCAACGGCCGAATTGGTCGAATCTTCCTGATGGGTTGTACAAACGTGCTGGTGTCAAGCGTGGCGATATGACAGCAGTTCAGCTTGCAGCTCTTGACAATTTGTTGAAAGTTTTGCTGAGTGAAAAAGGCTTCAACAACGTCCACCATCAGATGTCGGCTGATGGAAATCTGACAACCGGTCCATTTATCTATGGTCCTGACAGCTATTATATTAACTTCCTTGGTACACCATCTGAAACGCAACCTTGGATGGTTCAATTCGGTGGTCATCATCTGGCAGTCAACGCAACTGTCTATGGCTCAGATGTTGAATTTTCTCCAATGCTGACAGGAGGAGAGCCTTTGCGGATTACTTTTGATGATGAAGAGATCTACATTGCCTCGGATGAAACACGCGCCGCAGAAGCTTTCATGCAGAGCCTAAGTGAAAAACAGATGTCCAAGGCCGTTATTTCTAGCGAGCTTATTGAGATGTTGCTGGGCCCCGGGAGTTTTGGGGTAGTTCTAGCTCCAGAAGGTATCCGTGGTGCTGATTTGACTGAGGCACAAAAAGCTCTTCTTTTGGAGGTTATTGAGGCACGAGTTGGGCTTATTAACTCCGATGACGCCAAAACAGTGGTGAGCCGCGCTGCAGAAGAGTTGGACGAAACCTATTTTGGTTGGTGGGGGCCTCAAGGTATATTGGGTTCGGGCTATTTTAGGATCACAGCTCCTTCACTTGTGATGGAATATGCTCCAGATGTTATTGGTAAAGGTACTGACTACACCAATCA
>CAKMZF010000094.1:1373-10797 GCA_929200405.1 uncultured Gammaproteobacteria bacterium
ACTATGCTGTTGAATGGATCTCTGTTAAATGATAAGAGTTCTGACAGTTGCTATCTCGGCAGTGCTTCTTAGCGCGGTTGTGATAGCCCACCCACATGTTGATGTTAAGCAGCAGGTGGCTGTGGAAATACATGAGGATGCGGTGATGGTGCGACTGGTCATTCAGCCATCTAAAGCAAGCAGCAGCGATCTTATTGATCTAGTTGATTTAAACAAAGATGATCAAATGTCAGATAGCGAGCTAAATAAGTTTGCGCAGACAGTTTTGAGTGAAGTTTCTTTAATTTCCTCGGGGGTTAGGCTGAAGCTTGATAATATTAAAGTGTCGTCAGTACTGCCTCAATGGTTCGCAGAGGGTTACGGGCAGGTTGATATCAATGCACAAGCTAGTGTTGTCGTGAAAAAGTCCCTCTCAAATAATGTGACTTTTGAGATAAACTATAGTGATCTATCGCATATTTGGCAAATACAGCCTTATCTCGCTAAGGCGCTTATCTCTGACGATAGAATAGTACAAATTCAAAGGCACAAAGCGGGATTTTCAATCAAGTTCTAGATGAGAGTTTTTACAGACATTCTTCCGAACTGTTATCGGATTAGCTTGAGTTTTTCACTACTCAATGATCACGGTTATATCGAATAGAGTGAGAGAGTAAATCTATGAGTTTTGCTGGCAAGTACGAACAGTGGAGAGCAATTGCTATCTAGTATCCTGATATATTATGGTTTATTGATTTGAATCTGAATTCATCACACGTATTTTGAAATGAGCGAAGTTTAAGAGCAACTTTTACCATGCTAAATTGATTATCTAACCTTTGATACCTAAGGCGCTATCGCGATTAGCTAGGTTGTGTTTGCTCTGAGAGAGTGGAAAAATAATAAATTTTGTTTATAATTGACTGGTTATAAACAAAATATGACTCATGTGATGGAAAAATCAGTGAAAGTTGTGGCTGCAGATGATCATGCTATTTTTTTAGAGGGGTTGGTTAGCCTTTTTGATAAACATGTCGGTGTTGAAATAGTCGCAACGGCGACTAATGGAGATGATGCGCTTAAGTTATTTAATATTCATAAGCCAGATATTTTGCTATTGGACTACTCAATGCCGGGTATGCCGATTGAATCGATTGTTGAAATGGTTGATAAAAGCGAGGAGGTCACTAGCGTTATCTTATTGACCATGCATTTAGACAAAGATTTGGCTGATAAGATGTTTAAGCTTGGTTTATCAGGTTATATTCTTAAAGAAGCGGCTTATGAGGATTTAACTCTGGCAATACAAGAGATTATGTTAGGTGGGCAGTATCTCTCACCCAAGCTGGTAGATGCAATACGTGACAGCCCTAGCCCAGAGATAGTTTTATCTGAGCGGGAAATTGAAGTGCTATCTTTGGCAGCTAAGGGGGAAAGTGGCAAGTCTATTGCGCGTAGTTTAGATATCTCAGAACGGACAGTTCGCTTCCACTGTTCGAATAGTTGCATTAAATTGAACGCCACTGGTAGATCAAATGCCATTGCAAGAGCAATACAGTTAAATTTACTACGTGTCTGATTTAGTTAATGATTGGGATTTTGACAGTTACTTTTGTTCCGTGATCCATTTTTTTCCAAGAGATTTTGCCAGACAATATTGAAACTCGGTCTTTTAGACTTACAAAACCAAATCCCCCTATTTTTTTCTGCTGGACAGGCCGTTGAGTATTTTCAAGGTTTATGCCAATGCCGTTATCTTCAATAAACAGATGAATTTCATTTTTAGTCTGACTAAGACAGACATTCACCTCTGTGGCATGGCCATGCCTTAACGCATTATGTAGACATTCCTGAGTCACTCTAAACAGGTGATTTTCAGTATCTTTCGCGAGCTGTTGATTTTTGATATTGCAATTAATTTTAATATCGTAATTTTTTTCTAAATTCTCTGCATAGATTTTTATTGATTCGTTTAAGTTCTTATGGTCTAACACGCTGGGGTGAAGCTCAGTAATTGTACTCCTCATGCTGGTAATCGCATTGGTGAGCTCAGAGTTGATCGTTGATAATGACTTTTGAGTCGCTTCTGTTGTTTTTCCTTGGTGTTTTATGAGATTAGCATGGAGTATCGCTGTGCTTAGGTTTTGTCCCATTCCGTCGTGCAAGTCACGAGCTATCTCTTTTCTAGTGTTATCAACCATGGTTACTATTCTCTTGGAAAGGCTTCTGTGGTCAATTCGTAATTGTCTGAGTATTAAAAAATAGGATAGCAGTAGCGAATAGCGATATGCTAATGATCCAATCTGCACATTTCTATGTTCAAACAGTGCATCTGGCAGCCACTGTGTTCTAATGGATATGATATAAATCAGTAAACCGATGAGTTGAGGCCACGCGCCTATTCGCCGGTCTTTTATTTGCAAAGTTGCGTTGACTAAACAGTAGAAATATACCGTACCAGCTATTACTTCCCAAAGCAGCCAAATGGAATCTTTCGACGAGATTGATAAGCTAGGGAATAATAATATAGCTGATATGAACAGGTATAAACTGATGAAAGCTTTAATATATTGCAGCTTGATGTCTTGTCTCTGGGCATGAAAGTACAGACCACAAGAAAGTGGTGCGATTAGCAGCACAATAAATAGAAAATAATTGCTATAAGCCCCTTTGAACCCAAGTAAATAAAAAATATCTAGTCCAAAAGTACCGGTAAATAATGCAATACTACTCAGTACTAGCCATTTAAATTCATGGCTGATTTTTAGGGTAATACCACCGAGAATAATGAGCAACAGTATATCTAATAGGCCAAGAATAAAGATAGCGCTGTCTATGGCGATTGATCCGAGCGTAATGTCATGCGATTTTTGAATTTGGTCTATGTGCTTAGAAATGCTGATTTCTGGGCCAGTGATGCCGGTGCCGCCGGGATAGGTCGCGCTGAGGACCCCGCCAAATCCAGTATTCACTTTAATAAGTAATTGGTTTTTTCCTTGCTTTAGGAGATCGTTAGGAATTGAGTAGACTCTCGGCAGTCCTTGGGGGTGATAGCCATCAAATTTCCAAGGTTTTGATAACACGCCTGTCTGGCCTAATTTTTCATTATTAAGCCAAGTCTCATCAGCTAACCTTATGCGTTGTATAAACAGTGATTGATTCTCATCAGTAGTTTTATGCCAATCAAAATCTAGTCGATACCAACCGATATTATTGCCATCTTGCTTGGTTGTGATGAGACTAGGAATAGTCGTTGGTTCCCAACTATATTGCTCATTTCCATTAAGAACTGGATTAGCATCATTTTGACTAGTGTAAAACCAATCACCATTTAACTGGGCTTTTTCAGCATGGGCATGGTTGCAGAGAAGTAAAGCTGTGCAAAATAATATTGAGAGAAAGTTTTTAATAAAAAACATTAATACTTTTAGCTGTTTTTACGGTTTTACGAGTTTACACGTTAATTTATTTTGAATCACCTGTCGTTTTCGACAGGTGATTCAAGTTGATAAAACCTTTAGAATTTTTGTAATAGAGGGAAGTCTACATAACTTGGAAGTGGAGAATTTAATATGATGCGATCATTGAATATCAGTAAGTTTATTAGCATGATGATGCTAGTTTTTCTGACCGTGAGTTTGGAGGCCCAGTATAGCTTTGCCGATGAAGATAGCTACAAGGATGTAAAGTCGAAAAAACTACAAAAAACAAACGACAAGCCTAATAGCAACAAGGCGTTACAGCTGCCCAATAGTTCTGCGTACTCAGGGAACATAAATGTAGGAGGGAATAAAGACGAAAGCAGCAAGAAAGTGATTTTATATAGAGTTCGATATTGTGCTTCTCCAACAGTGAATAACTCAAATGTTTGTCCAACAGGCAAAACAACAGACCAATTTAAACATTGGAAGAATGTTGACAAAAATGTGCAAAAAAATACTTATCTTACTGTTTTAAGTGAGCCCAAGCCCGAGGATGTTGAAACGGTTATCTTTGTTTCAGCAGGGCAACAGGCGGAACCAAAGGTGGGTACACTAGATGCGTTGGGAGAAGAATGGGGTGATGGTTGGCCTAATGTATTAACTGGGCAAGCTGATAATTATAAAGATGGTTGTAAAGGCCGGACTAAATATTGTTATCGATATATGAATTCTAAATCGTTGGCAGTTAAACTCTATAGAAGCGGGGTGTTTGATTTAAAGAAAACACTATTTATAGTGGCTTTTGATGCTCGATTTCACTATGAAAAACCTTCCTCGGAGCTTTTGAACATAGAGAATGCCTATTGGGCGTATTTCACGGAGAAGTTTGACCCCGGTGTTGTGAAACGAATTATTTTAGCTGGACAGAGTAGAGGTGGTTGCTTGAATTTTCGACTGGCTAGAAGGTTACGGCATACCGAGCATTACGACAAGATCCCTTTGATTACACAGGGCTATGATCCTGTCTGTCATCGAAATGAGCTTGGGAAGATAGCGCATAGTAATTCAAATGTGACTAATCCGTTTAATGCTGATTACCGCAGTATTATCATTCAAATGGATAAGGTTTTCCCTGCGGCTAAGCGTCAGCACCTGGCACTCCTAGATATCCATGGAGGAGGGCCAAGTATAAAACTAACAAAAATGGTACGTTCGTTTACCTTTAAGCCATTAACCACTCAGGCGCAAACGGAGATTGACTTGGGTTGGTGGAAACAGAAATGGGTGAACTATTCTCATACAGATATGGGGGGAAACTTTGCTCATGCTCACGAGACGGTAGAACCAGGATATCAGCATATTTTACAAAAAGTAGCGCTATTCAATACTTATGTACCACCTGGGCCGATAACTGTGGCTAACCAACAATGCTCATTTCCTTTTCCAAAAAAGGTGGGAATGTATCAGCAAGAGCCAGTTTGCACCGCCCATTTGGTTAATAATATCAAAAGATCTAGATGCTTGAATCGAAATTCACCGGGGAGAGTGTGGAATGGATATTGCCTGTGGAAAAAAAGCGGCTATTGGCATGCTCGTACGCTGAAGAAAGAAACCAGCGGTCAACTAAGATGCTCCGCTCAATTTCCTCGCAGGGTTGGCGACTATAACGGCAAGCCAGTCTGTCAAGCAGCTGCAGCACTTAAAATAAAGGCGAAGAATTGCAGTAAGAAAAAGGGCATGCAATGGAATGGCTATTGTGTGTGGGGAAAAAAACACTTATGGCATGCTAGAAAGCTGAAATAGTTTTTTGATGTAGAAAGCAAAAGCCGCTCTATTGAGCGGCTTTTTGTATTTTATTTACCTACCTGTCGTTTACGACAGTTATATAGAGATGAACAAAAATTTATCCTTACTAAGTGTTATCAATGGAATTTAGCGAAGGGGATAAAAATGAAAATACGGAAGTTATTGTACTCATGCTTTGGAACGATAGCTGTTTTGTTTGGGGCGTCAACATTGGGTGTCGCTCAGACGAATCAACTGGTCAATGGAGATTTCGAAACGCCTCCAGCACCACCTAATGCACCGTTAGGTAATCTTTTGGGGAGTAGCAATATATCACCTTGGATAATCAACGGAGGTTCTGAGAATGTTGTATTGGTTGATGGGAACCCATTTTGGTACAGCAACAATGATAACGGACCTTACCGGGATGCCAGCGGTAGCGGTGCGGGTACTCTTAGGCAATATTTAGATATAGATGTTGGTAGTGCTGCATTATACCAAGTTTTTACCACCGGCGAATGCTCAGGAGAGATCAGATACGGAGGTTTTTTCTCTACTAGACAAAACCGCTCGGGAGTTGGCGGAATTAGTATCAGGGAAGGCTCAGGATTGACTGGAAATTTAATCGTCAATAATGAGATAACGCTACCTGGAGGAGACTCGGGTGATGATCCATGGACTCCCTTTAATTTCACGGCAACGCTTGCAGCCAACACGCAATATAGTTTTATCGTTATCATGGACAATCAACTGAACTTTGACGAAGCCTTTGTTGAGTTTCAGACTGGTCCTTGTAGTGGCGATTTAGATTTCTCCGTTGATAAACAATTTGATGAAGCGCAGAGTAGTGGCGAGGATTTCGTCTTTACTATTGCTGTTGGTGGTGATTATGCCAATCTGTCTGCCGGTGATAAAATTCGCATATATGATTTTATTCCAGCTGGCGCAAGTTATGTTAGTCATAGTCCAGCAGATTGGTCATGCACACCATTTGCCAGTCAAAATCTTGTGGAGTGTGATTATATCGTTGGCAGTGATCCCTCAATGTCGCCCCCCCTGCTCTCAATAACCTTCAATAGCACTGAAATTGAGTTCGAGAATTGTGTAGAGGTGATGGCTTTCAATGGCGTAACGAATTCGGGCTATCAAGATAGCAATTCGGACAATGATAGAAGTTGTGCGACAGGGGAGAACCCACCGCCGCCAACCGACCCCTGTGATAATGTGTGTGAAGCCCCTGGTGTTGCATTAAGTTGTGATGGCAGTAATGTTATAGCCACAGTTCAATATCCTGCTAATAATGCTTTTGCAGATGGAGAGCAAAGCATCAGCACAGATTTGCAGAATCTTGCCCTGACAGCGGTTAATGGTACTACTGCTAGTTGGCTAGTAAGCGGGGCGAATGCTGGCGACAATGTGACGCTAACCGTTGATAGTGAAATAGACTATATCGGCACGGATTCATTGAGCCAGTTAATTTGCCGTAACGAGGTGGGTATCGTTATTCCCTTGTGTGATTTCCCTGTCACTACTACCACGACAACTGTTACAGATTTAACAATAGAAAAAGACTATTTGCCCAGTGATAAAGAACATCATGGCTATTTTGAGCTGACAGTGAGTGGTTCTCAAGGTGCTATGCAAGTAGGTGACTCTGTTGTAATTAGTGACACATTGCCAGCAGGCATGAGCTACGTAAGTCATCAGCCATCAAATTGGGCATGCTCTACTAGCCCTAGCGGCAGTAGTCAGACAGTAGGCTGCCAATATACTTTAGGGAGCTTTCCGCCACCGCCATTGGAGCTAGAGGTATTTAGCAAAGAAGACTTTGAGAAAAATTGTGCTGACGTTACCGGTTATCATAATGGTATCGAAGTGCCTGAAACCAATAACAATAATAATGAGGACTGTTGGACTACTGAGCCTAGAAAGGATATTGATCTCTCAATTGAGAAATACTTTAAAGGTATGATAGAGGATGGTGTGTTTGAATTTCGCATCGAGATTGGCGGAAACGGGCAGAACCTTAATCCGGGAGACGTTATTGTTGTGCAAGACAACCTGCCTGCTGGTGCAACACTGGTAAATTCTATCCCATCAAATGGTCTAGTTTGCAGCGGTGCCACGAATATCATCTGTACCTATACCATGGGCAGCTTTAGTCCTGTTATAGGTGCCTTGTTGCATGTGCGGACAGATAAGCCAAGTATCCAAAATTGTGCCAGTGTTTCAGCACACCAAGGTGGGGTAAATGGTTCCGTCATTACAGACGTTAACCCTGAAAATAATAACGATTGTAGCGAGGAGATTCATCAGCCCCCTCAAAAAGAGATTGACCTTAAAATAACCAAAAAATTTGATTATGCCGAACAGCCCTATTACGTATTTACCCTAGAGGTAGAAGAGCTAACGGCGGGGTTACAAACGGGCGATGTGGTTCGCATTACAGACATTGTTGCGGCCGGAACTGATTATTATAGTCATGGGCCTAATGTATGGAACTGTAGTCAAAGTGGAGGAACAGGAACGCCTGTTATTTGTGATTACACTTTAGGGGCAAACCCACCACCAGCGCTATCTTTAAAATTGCACAACAAAGAAGGATTCAGAGAAAACTGCGCAAGTGTATCAGCGCTTTCTGAAAGCGGTCAGGTGTTGGCAGATATTAATCGTGAGAATAATCAGGACTGCGATAAGGTGGTTGTAGAACCCAGAAAGATAGACTTAGGCATAGAGAAAGTCTATGAGCCAAGTGGTACAGAAAATCACTATTTATTTGGTATAACTGTGTCCAGTCATGCAGATGACGTGCCAGCGGGTCAAATCATACGAGTGACAGACCATCTGCCAGCCGGTGCTTCGATGTCTGGATTTTCGCCAAATCCACCTTGGAACTGTCAGCAAATGAGTAGCATCGTCTCCTGTGAGTACACCTCAACCGGATCTGGTGTACCGCCTATGCTAACGCTAGATATCTATAGCAAAGAACCTCTACAGAAGAACTGTGCGCAGGTAAGTAACCATAGTGGATTATTGCTCATACAGGATGTCAATGATGCCAATAATGAAGATTGTACTGAGGTGACTAGCCAAACAAATGGCTCCTTAACAATAACCAAAGCACAGAAAGCAGGAGAATGTGAAGCAGGGCAACCCTGCGTTTTTAACATTACGTTTCAGGCAGATCAACATGGCTATCAAGGCAATGTATTCTTCTTTGAGTACTTGAACACACAATCAGGTACTCTCCCAACACTTGTTTCTGTAAATCCTAATATCTGTGCGCCGGGAGTACCGGTAGTCATTCCATTTGGTTGTGTGGTAGCGATCAATTTAGGATCAAATCAAAGTTTAAACACACAAATTACGGTAGTGTTTGAGCGTGTTGAGAAAGTCGCTACCAACTGTGCTATGTTTATGGAAAACTATCCCATAGATCGGTTCCAGCCAGGTATTATCTATGATTTTGATGACCTTAGTGAGCGACATAAGTCACAAATGCAATTACCAAATTGGTTTGATTGTGTGGACTTTCCTGTAGTAGATGCTAAACCAGAGCCAAGCCTATCGGTTGAAAAGCACTGCTCAGCATTACCCAGAATGGGTCGAGCCATTCCATTTCGTTGTAAAATAACGGTGACAGGACATAACCTGCAACCAGGGCAAGAAATATTTTTAACTGACCATATGTCGGCAGGCTCGGGTGTAATGGGTGGAATGACATCCTCTGAGCCATGGCAGTGCTCCCCTAATCAAGTGACAACACCGGATAATATAGATTGTACGTTGTTAAGCGACGATCTTATTGCCGCTGGGGGGTCGTCATCATTAACCTTTACGGGTAGTCTGCAAGGTGGGAATACACGGTTTAGAAACTGTGCAGTCGCTCAGCTGAATGATGTAAACGGCGAAGCAGTAATAAAAACTGAAGACTGTACCAGTACCTTTGAGTCATTGCCAACGGTGAAATTAGCTAAGGCATGTGAGATTGGTGCCCCAATAAATAATGGAGATATTCCGATTCGCTGCACCATTACTGTTGATAGCACTAGTAATAGTAACGCTAACTTGCAAGGTTGGGTCAGCGTTCAGGAGCAACTGATGATTGGTAACACTCAATCTAATCAGATGATTACCAATATTACTCCCGCACACAATCAGTGGTTCTGCCAAAGCCCAGCTTATAATAACTCTAATAATCGAGGGCGCTGTGATATCACCACCGCAGATCTACAAAC
>CAKMZF010000095.1 GCA_929200405.1 uncultured Gammaproteobacteria bacterium
AGCAGTTTGCAATACCAGAAGGGCTAATTTATCTAGATGGAAACTCACTAGGTCCAGCGCCAAAAGCAGCGTTCACCGAACTTGCTAATGCAGCCAAAGCGGAATGGGCAACAGGACTAATCCGCAGTTGGAATGAGGCGGAGTGGTTTGTATTAGCAGAACAGTATGGAGATATGTTAGCCAACATTATCGGGGCTGACAGCGGTGAGGTTGTTGTCTGTGATACGACCTCTATCAATATATACAAAGCTCTACATGCCGGACTGAGCTTGCGACCTGAGCGTAAAGTGATCGTCTCAGAAGCAGCGAGCTTTCCAACGGATCTTTATATCACCGAAGGCGTTAAAGCCAGTCGATCTGATATTGAGATTCACCTCGAAGGGCGAGAGGCAGAAACCCTTGAAGCGCTTCTCAATGAAGAGGTGGCAGTAGTGCTTGTCAATCATGTTGATTATCGTACAGGCGAGTTGCGAGATATGGCGGCAGTGACGAAAAAAATCCACGCCGTTGGTGCTATCGCAGTTTGGGATTTATGTCACAGTGCCGGAATATTGCCAGTAGATTTAAATGCCAATCATGCCGATATGGCAGTGGGCTGTGGTTATAAATATCTAAATGGAGGCCCAGGGGCGCCTGCGTTTATCTATGCCGCTAAGCGTCATATTGCCGACATTCAGCAACCGCTATCTGGTTGGTGGGGTCATGCCAACCCCTTTGCTTTTGATGCTGCCTATCAAGCTGATGCTGGTATACGCAAGTTTCTATGCGGTACCCAGCCTATCTTGTCTTTGCGTGCTATGAAAGCTGGCTTGGAAATGTACCAAGCTATCGATATGCAAGCCATCAGAGCCAAGTCTATGGCGCTGACCGAATTCTTTATTGAGCTGGTAGAACAGAGTTGCGCTGAATATGGTGTTGCGGTACTAAGCCCAAGAAAGGCATCTGAGAGAGGTGGTCAAGTCGCGCTAATGTTTGAGCATAGCTATGCAGCCATGCAGGCAATCATTGCGCGTGGCGTCATTGGTGATTTCAGGCGGCCGAATATTATGCGCTTTGGATTTTCACCTCTTTATATTAGTTATCAGCAGGTTTATGAAGCCGTCGCAATCTTGCATCAAGTGCTTGCCGAGGCGCTGTGGAAAGCAGAAAAATACCATGTGGAGAATGCGGTGACATAATACAGTATCGCTGTGAATATGATTGAAAAATTCTACCCAAATAAGGCAACTATCGAACCAATATCTCATATCTGAGTCTGATAGAGACCATTGAGTTTTCTATAGCGGCATTCGCTGTCGCTCTGCATTGCTAGCACTTATAGATTATGCGATGATTCGGCACTGAGTACAGTGAAAGAGCTGGGTAAGCTCGCTCGTTCCTCGCATAAAAATATTAATGTCTAAGCCTAGGTAGGAGATATTGACATGGCAGAATTCCCGCAGAAAGCAAACGTCGTAATCATAGGTCTTGGAGGAATTGTTGGTTCCTCTGTGGCGCATCACCTTATAGAGCGAGGCTGGGACAATATCGTCGGCATAGATAAGTCCGCTATTCCAACGGATATCGGTTCAACAGCACACGCCTCTGATTTTTGCTTTAACACCATGCATGATCAAATGACCATGTTTACTACCAAGTACAGCATTGATTTCTTTGAGAAAATGGGTCGTTACGAACGTATTGGTGGCATAGAAGTGGCGCGTGTTGGAGACGATGAGCGTTTAGTCGAGCTAAAGCGTCGAGTCACCTCTGGCAAAGCATTTGGTAACAGAGTCGAGATGATCTCTGCCGCAGAAGCCAAAGAAAAATTCCCACTATTAGAACAAGATATGGTGCAGGAAGCACTATGGGATCCTGACGCAGGTCTAGTAGTACCACGTTCACAACTAGTAGCAGGTGAGTTGGTAGAAGCAGCGGTAAAAACTGGTAAATTACAATCAATAGCCAACACCGCCTGTACGGGATTAGTGATAGAAGATGGCTATATAAAAGGTGTTGAAACCGAGAGAGGAACTATTATGGCAGATCACGTAGTGGTCTGTGCCGGTCTATGGGGACGTTTAATCGCGGAAATGGCTGGTGAAGACTTGCCAATTATGCCCGTGGATCATCCGCTAACCTTCTTTAAACCTTATAATGAATTTGCTGGTACTGGCAAAGACATCGGTTACCCATTGCTCAGAGACCAAGGCAACTCAGCCTATCTGCGTGATACTGGTGACCCAACAACCGCCGAAGGTGGTCAATTGGAGTGGGGCTATTATGAGGAAAAAGAGCCGAGAATGTGCCACCCGCGTGATCTGCTAGAAAAAGACCAAGCGCGTCTTTCTCCCTCACAGCGAGACCTAGAGCTAGAGGAAGTCATAGAACCGCTAGAAAGAGCAATGGAACTCACACCAATACTCGGTGAGCTAGGCTATGATGAAAAATACTCCTTTAACGGCCTACTACAAGTTACCGCAGATGGCGGTCCCTCTATTGGTGAATCGGCAAACGTTCGCGGACTTTGGTACGCAGAATCAGTGTGGGTAAAAGATGGCCCAGGAACCGGCAAAGTGCTGGCGGACTGGATGACTGATGGCTACACAGAGTTTGATCACAGCAGCATAGATGTGGCGCGTTACTATCCATTCCAGTGCGAAGAAAAATACATTCATGACCGTTGTTACGAGTCTGCATTTAAAATATATAACCCACCAGTACACAACCGTGAACCATATACCGCAGCGCGTGGAGAGCACCGCAGCCCATTCTACGAGCGTGAAAAAGAGCTAGGCGGTTATTTTATGGAAGTAGCAGGTTGGGAGCGCGCACATGGCTATGCTAGCAACGAGCATCTGCTAGAGAAGTACGGTGACAACGTGCCTGTGCGTGAAAACGAATGGGACAGCCGTCATTTCTGGCGAGTCTCAAACGCCGAGCATCTAGCGATGTCAGAAAATGTTGGCATGATTAACCTCTGTCATTTTGCGATCTATGATGTAACAGGGGATGACGCTGCAGCATTAATGGAGTATGCCAGTGTGGCAAAAGTTGCAGGTGATACTGCTATAGGCAAAGGTGTTTACACTCACTTCTTAGATAAAGTTGGTGGCGTTCGTGCAGATTTAACCATCGTTCGTTTAGGCGAAAATCATTTTAGAATCATTGACGGTGGCGACGCTGGAAACCGTGACTTCGTTTGGTTAAAACGCATGTCACAAGACCATGGTTTTGCCAATGTTACTCTAAAAGATCGTACTACAGACTTTGGCTGTATCGGACTTTGGGGTCCCAACGCTAGAGCAACCCTGACAGGCTTAGTAGATGCTGCTGATGATATCAGCCATGAAGGCTTCCCATTTGCAGCCATTCGTAACATAACCATTGCTGGCAAAACCGTCTCTGCATTCCGAATCTCCTATGTAGGTGAGCAGGGTTGGGAGCTACATTTTAAACTAGAAGATGGCCTAGCGATTTGGGATGCGATTTATGGCGCGGGAGCAACTCCAGTTGGCGTTGAGACCTATGCTAACAGCCGCCGTCTAGAGAAAAGTCTGCGCCTGCAAAATGCTGATATTTTGACCGAATATAATCTATTAGAAGTTGACCTTGCTAGGCCTAAAGTTAAAGCAGCTGACTTCCACGGCAAAGAAGCGTATTTAAAAATACGTGAGAGAGAACACCAACCAGCCTATCTCTGTACTCTGACCATGATAGATAATATCGACTCAGATGGTGTTGCTCGCTATCCTCTAGGTGCTTGTCCAATAATGGACTCAGAGACTGGTGAAGTACTGATCGATTCACAAGGTCGTCGTTCATACACCACCAGCATTGTTTATGGCCCAACCATTGGTAAAAATATAGCGCTGGCTTATCTACCGTATGAGTATTGTCAGGAAGGCAGAGAAGTAGCTATGGAGTACTTTGCAGATATCTACAAAATGAAAGTAGAGTCCGTAGGCTACAAGCCGTTATACGATCCTAAGAACATCAAACCTCGCTCGTAATATTCGGTATCAAAGGCTTTAAAAAAGCGCTGTTCGTTATCGAACGGCGCTTTTTTGTTGGCAATAATTTCTAGAGTAAATTAGGAGATCCATTTTTTTACATCGTCTCTATTCAAAAACGCACTTAGTAAAGCTTCTGAGTTTTCTAATTTTAATGTCATTGGTTTACGCGCAATTCCTACATCATAACCTAAAATTTCTAATGATAATTTTGAACCGGGAATCACGCCGGTTTGCAGTAATATCTCCACGTATTCCTGTGAAATCTCTTGCAGTGCTCTTGCAGTAGATAGATCTTGTTTTTTCATGGCTTGGTTTGCGGCTACATAGAGCTTTCCAAGTACATTATAAGTGGTGCCAATACCGCCATCACAGCCCAATGCAGCGGCGGCTATGAAAATCTCATCAGTGCCAAAGAAGTATGTCATATCTGATCTATGGCGTTTTAACTCTGAAAATTTGTATAAATCATTAGAGGTGAACTTTATCCCCTGAACATTCGGTAGATCAAATAACCTTAGCAGCAATGCTGTGGGTAATGGGCGATTGGTCCGAAACGGAATTTCATAGACAATGAAAGGTAGGTTTGTGGCAGATGTCAGCTCTTGATAGTAATTAAATATTTCATTATCTGAAAAAGGGTAGGAATGTGGCGGTAATGCAGATAGTGCTTCAAAACCTAGCTGCTCCGCTTGCTTAGCTAGTTTTATTGACTCTGCAAGATTGGGCTGACCAACGTGAGCGATTATATTTCCCGATATCTTTTGGCGGTGATGATGTACAACACTTTGTTTTTCCGCTAACTCTTCGGTAGACATTAATCCAGACTCTCCGCTGCTACCGCCTATATATAAACCCTGCAAACCCTGCTTTGCTACATAGTCAATGATGTTTCCCTGACGTGTGGGGCAAAAATTCCCCGCATCATCAAATCCAGTTAATAGCGCGGCATACATTCCATTTAGCAAAGTGCTCATTTTGTTCCTTTCTAGCTCAATTATTTAAATCCGTTCAGATCATCCATCAAGTCATCGCAATCATAGAGTACAAGATAGAATTATTTCAGTAAAGTTTTGTTTGACAAAAAATATATTTTGGTAATACCATATAGGAATTATTGTAATCTTACAATTTGATAGACAAATATTTTATAACTATTTATTTGTAAATTTCTCAAGGAAATATATGAGCTCATTGATGTTTTCAGGATCAGGTGAACGAACTGCTGACAAAATTGCTGCGGAGTTGATTGATAGAATTAAAACAGGAGATTTGCCAACGGGTAAACCGTTACCTACAGAAAGAGAGCTTTGTGACAGTTATGATGCCTCAAGACCCACGGTCAGAGAGGCGCTATCTCTGTTGCAGATTAAAGGCTATGTTTCATTGGGAGGCGGTAAAAGGCCTCGTGCTGCCAAGCCTTCGTTAGATCAGATTTTACTTTCAGCAGCAGGACATGTTACCGAGCTTTTGGGCGATGCAGAAAGCGGGGCGCATCTTGAGCAAATGAGGCAGTTTATTGAGATTGGTGCAGTGCGAAGTGCTACTTCAAACTCTAGCAATATCCAGATTGCAAAGATGCAACAAGCTTTGGAGGCAAATTATAAAGCCATTGGTACCAAAGATTTTGCGGAGACAGATATTGCTTTTCATCGATCTATCGTTTCTGTTGTTGGCAACCCAGTGATCTTGAAGCTACATGATTTATTTGTGAGTTCGATGCTATCTCATCGACCAGAGCAGCCCAATAAAAAGTTTCGTGATGAGCAGTCTTATGAAGAACATAGGCAAATTTATGAAGCAGTTTTGGCCAGCAATGTGGAGTTGGCATCGGATTTGGTGGACTCTCACCTAGAGCGGTCGTATAGGCAAAGACTGTCTGCACCGCAAACAATTTCGATAGCAGAAGAAAACTAACTAATTCTATTTAACACAACAGGAGAAATACAATGTTAAAGAAAGTGTTTACAGGGGTTGCAGCCCTAACCATAGCAATGATGGCTAGCAATGGCTACGCAGAAAAGGCACTGACCTTTGGCCTGCAAAATAATGAAACTTCCAACCTTTATCAGGGCGTTACTGAGTTTAAAGACCGGTTAGAAGCGTTATCTGGTGGGGAAATGACCGTCAAGATATTCCCCAATGCGTCTTTAGGTGATTTTAAGGCGATGGTTGCCCAAGTTCAAGCGGGTGAGCTGGACATGGTAATGACTGGGTATCCTGACATGTCTTATGTGATTCCAGAGCTTACGCTTGTTGGGGCGCCTTATGTGGTTGATGATTTTGCGCATTTGCAGCGAATCGTAGCTGGTTCTTGGGGTCAGGAAATGAACGCTAAAATGGCCGAACAAGGTATTCATTTGGTAGATGTGTGGTATCAAGGAACGCGTCAGACCACTGCCAATAAAGCCATTAATTCATTAGCAGATATGGCAGGGTTACGTTTACGTACTCCGGGAGTACCATTTCTGATTGCTTATGCTGAGAATACAGGCGCGACTCCAGCCCCAGTTGCTTTCCAAGAAGTGTATTTAGCGCTACAGACAAATCAGGTAGATGCGCAAGAGAATCCGTTGCCAACCATTGAGGCGATGAAGTTTTATGAAGTACAAGATCACATCGCTTTAACAAACCATTTTGTGGCTTCTGCTGCGATTCAAATCGGCTCATCTACTTGGGACTCATTAACAGACCAAGAAAAAGCATGGGTAGAGTCGGCAGTGCAAGCTGGTGGGGAGTTGTCTGATGCTAAAACTTACCAAGATGAGTCCGACCTAATCGCTGTATTTGAAGAGCGAGGACTTACGATAACTAAGCCAGACACAGCTCCATTCCGTGAGGCGATGAAGCCCTACTGGGATAAATTAGAAAGTGATTTTGGTGAAGGTGTTATCGCGAAAGTTAGAGGCGACTCATAATATCGGTATTGGAGTGGGGAGCATAAGCTCCCTATTTTTTTAAGCTAAGGAAATAATATGCCAAAGAAGTATAGCTTTGAAGCTTGTATTGCTTCGGTTCTTTTCATCATCTTGTTCATGGTGATAATTTTGCAGATACTAGGACGTACAGCCATTATCACAGGTCCTGTATGGACAGAAGAGCTGGCGCGTTGGCTTTGGGTATGGATGGCACTAATTGGCATTGGGGCAGTGGAGTTAGAAGGTAGGCACCTGCGTATGGGGTTTATCATGGAGTTGCTACCCAAAAAAGTACAGAGTGTGATTGCTGTTATTACGGACCTGATATATCTCGCTTTGGTTCTACAGCTAATCTGGATTGCTTGGAAATCTGTGATGCGCACTTGGAACAATACCTCGGTTACGTTACCGGTGACAGATGCAGTGCTTTATGCCTCTGCTTTAGTGGCAATGGGGCTTATTCTTCACCGTATTTTAAGGCGTCTATTTTTGCGCTTTCATAAATCATCAGCACAAGAGGTTTCCGTTTAATGGTACTTTCAATGGTTGTTTTAGGCTGGTTATTTCTAGTGCTATTAAACGTGCCAATAGGCTTAGGCATGATTTTTGTTTCTATGGGATATTTTTATTGGTCAGGGTTGGGGTTAAGCTTTGCAACCCAGCGCATGGTTGATGGACTGAACAGTTTTCCAATCCTAGCGGTTCCATTGTTTATTCTAGCAGCTGCTATTTTGAACTCAGCGGGTATTACCAATCACCTATTTGGATTTGCACGCGCTTTAGTTGGGCATATCCGCGGCGGGCTAGGGCATGTGAATGTGCTGGCATCACTATTCTTTTCGGGTATGTCAGGTTCAGCAATGGCAGATGCTGGTGGCTTAGGAAAAATGGAAATAGAGGCGATGCGCAAAGCGGGTTACGATGATGAGTTTTCCGGCTCTATTACCGCCGCATCATCTATGATAGGACCTTTAGTACCGCCATCAATTACCATGGTTTTGTATGGTGTTATCTCCAATACATCGATAGGCAAGCTATTTTTAGGCGGCATAATCCCAGGGGTACTATGCGCAACAAGCCTCATGGTGATGATATATTTTTACGCACGGAAAAAAGACTACCCAAGAGACCCCTTTCCCAAAATGAATGATATTGCCGTGCTGTTTGTAAAGTCATTGCCAGCGTTGTTGACGCCGATTGTAATTGTTGGAGGCATATTCTCTGGATGGTTCTCCCCAACAGAAGCTGCAGCGATTACCGTGCTATACGCCATAGCCATTGATTTATTGTTTTATAGAGAACTAACCCTCAAGCGATTATGGGATGCTATTTATGAAACCTGTATCACCTCTTCTGCCATAGGCACAATTATCGCAGGGGTAGGTCTGTTAGGCTGGGTGCTAGCACGTGAGCAAGCTCCACAGCAAATTGCTCAGCTGTTTTTATCAATAGCTGATGGCCCAATTTCATTCTTGATTGCTGTAAATCTTATGATTTTTGTACTAGGTGCATTTATAGAATCGTTGGTAATACTATTGATAGTCGTTCCCATTTTAGTGCCAATTGCGCTAGGCTTCGGTATTGATCCCGTGCATTTTGGGATAATCGTTGTTCTTAACTTGATGATTTCAATTTTAACCCCGCCTATGGGCATGGCTTTATTTGTGGTCGCGCAAGTAGGAGATATTCCTTTTCAAAAACTTGCTAAGGCAATTATACCGTGGTTAATACCACCAATCATTGTGTTGATCTTAGTCTGCGTGTTTCCCATTCTAGCCACTGGATTGCCGAGTCTAATGGATTAAAAACCAATAATTAATACGTCAACAAATAAATTAATAAATGAGATAAGGAATAAAGAGTAAATGAATGTACTCACTCAACTACACGGTGGTTTAGTTGTCTCTTGCCAACCTGTGGCTGGTGGCGCGATGGATAAACCGGAAATAGTTACAGCAATGGCGGAAGCCGCTGTGGACGGTGGTGCCGCAGGGCTAAGAATAGAAGGTGTCGCGAATCTGCGAGCGGTAAGAAAGCGTGTGCAAGTGCCTATTGTCGCTATTATTAAAGCCGATCTAGATAACTCAAAGGTCAAAATTACCCCAACGATAAGCGCCGCACAGTCATTAATCGCAGAAGGTGCGGATATCGTGGCATATGATGCGACTGATCGTGCAAGGCCGGACAGTCGAGAAGCGATACTATCCACCATTCTACAAGAAAACTGTATTGCAATGGCAGACTGTTCTACCTATGAAGATGGACAAATCGCTATCTCTAGTGGTGCGCAAATACTCGGTACGACGCTATCTGGTTATACGGTGGAGACGGCAACCGCTGACAAATCGCCAGACCTAGTATTAGTGAGCAAGTTTGCAGGGCTTGGTGCTTTTGTGATGGCAGAAGGAAGATATAACCACCCAGAAACTGCTGCATGTGCAATAACATCAGGGGCTAATGCAGTAACTGTAGGTAGCGCGTTGACACGTTTAGAAGTCACAACCAGCTGGTTCTGCGATGCACTCAAAGCGCGTTAATTTTTCAGGATGACATATGGAGAATTTGCTGCGCGGAAAAAGCTAAACGGCTATGCTGTTGATTTAGGGGGAACCAAGACCAGCGTTGCTCATATACAACGCGGAGAAATAATTAACCAAGAGACTTTCCCTACACAAGGCTCATTGAGACTAGATGCGCAGCTCGATCTCATTTCCAGTCATTTATTCTCGCTAGGCTATTCTAGAAAAGATAACCTCGGCTTTGCTATAACTGGACAGATAGACAGACAAGGCGTTTGGTCGGCAGTTAACTCAGAAACACTACCGAATATCAACGGTGCTCCGCTGGCTGAGACATTAAAAAATCGTTTTGGTAAAGTAAATTGCTGTAACGATGCGATAGCCGCTACCCTTGCTGAATTTTATTATGGTGCCGCAATAAACGTGCAAGACTTTGTTTATTTAACAGTCTCTACCGGCGTCGGCGGCGGCGTCATAGTGGGAAATCGGTTAATAGAAAGTAGCAGAGGGTTAGCAGGGCATTTTGGCTTTACCTCAGTGAATGCAAAATCCTATACAGCAGTTGCAAACAGGCAGACAACCGTTGAAGGCAGTGCGGGTGGCAAAGCAATCGCTAGTGCAGCAGCGGCTTTAGGGTATGACAAAAATGCCAAAGAAGTTTTTATGTCAGCTGAGGCGGGAGAAAATTGGGCGAATGACATTATTGAAACATCCGCGCAAGCAGTGGCAGATCTATGCGCCAATATAGCTGTTTCTTTAGACCCTGAGTTAATTGCAATCGGTGGAAGCATTGGACTAGCGCCAGGCTATATTGAGCGAATAGAAACACACTTACATCGGGAATCAGCGTTTTTCCAATGTCGTCTATGTTCAGCGCAGTTAACGGCAGATGGGCCACTGCTCGGCGCATTAGCATATACAGATGCCAAATACTTATAGAAATGCTGGTAGTTGTTTCTGGGTAGTGCTTCTTATTTTCCAGTATTCGAATGAAGTAACCAAAGGAATTTAATAAATACCGCTGGAAATCAATACAAACCGCTCGGATTTCCCGGTTTTTCCGACATCGACATCTTACTACCTATTCTGAAAATTTAAGTAAAAATATTTCATTGATTTATTAAATATTTTTTGATATTTTGGTTTGATTGTTAACGATAAGTAATGTTCATTTTGTTGAAGATGACAGGTAAAGGAAGCCATGAGTAACTATCAAAACCACATCAAAGTTACCCTGCAACTGGCAGATGACACGCCCTGTGAAGTGGTTAAGTACACCGTGACAG
>CAKMZF010000096.1:0-1522 GCA_929200405.1 uncultured Gammaproteobacteria bacterium
CGGTGCCATTTTTCTCCCATCCATTTCTTGACAATCTCTTTTTTTCTATTGGTTTTGTCTTCCATCATCCGATAAACTCGTAGGGCGGATAGCTGGTCATCGGAGCCATTTTCTGCGGCATTGATGTCATCAAAGACACCGTGCGCTAGGCTTTTTAAGTATTTAGTTGAGAGTAGTTCTAGGTAGGTTTTGTCTACTTCTGGGCCGATTATTTTTCCTTGATATAGCCCAAGATCAGAGAGTAGAGGTGCTTTTTCTCTATAGTTGCCATAAACAGTAGAAGCTTTGCTAATGTGTCTTAGTGGCACTAAGAGATTTTCTCCAGTGACGTCTATTTTTTCTAAAATATCAGTGTTGGTGTATTTACTGGTTTCGGCCAATACTATGTCTGAGGCTTTAATGTTTTGCTGATAATAGTAATGCCACCCTAAGATTAATGATAAGGAGCCTAGTGCTGCCACTGCAGTGCCCAATAAGAAAACATTTTTTTTGCGACTTTGCACCCGAATATTGTCACCAGCTAAACCTGCTTCCGGGTAAATGACTTTGGAAAAAAGATGTCTTGTAAAATAAACCAAGGAAGCTTTGGAGCGAGTTGCAGACTGCACTCTGGCTGGCAGGCCATAGTTTTTCGCAGCTGCTTGAACAAAGGTGTTATCAGGTATGCCTTCTTGAAATACTGATGAGAAATATACGCCGCGTACTAAGGCTGCTGTGGAGTATCTATCGCTTTCGAGTAGCTCAGAAAAGAAGTCAAGTAGAGCTTCTTTAAATCCCGCGACTTGACGGGTGAATGAGAAGAGCTCTTCGCGATGTTCTCTGCCTTTAGCTAGACGTAATTTGTCTAGGCATATTTCGTTCAGTTTCTCAATAAACTCATTTAGCTGTTGGTCTAGTTCTTCTAACCATTTATCTGGTGTATCGAACGATTTTAGGGAGAATGAAAACCCGAATACAGCTTCTCGTTCTTCTTTACTTAGATCTTCAAAAAGTGCTTGGAAGCCTTCTAGTAAATCAATTTTTGAGACCACTATATAGACGGGTAAACGTGTTCCGAGGTTTTCTATTAAGTCTCTTAATCGGTTTCTGAGGACTATTGCGTAAGCTTTTCTGTCACTAGCAGTACTGTTTATGAGCAAAGAGAAGTCTAGCGTAAGTATAGCACCATTGAGTGGTCTGCGGCTCCTACGCTCTAATAGCCAGCCGGTAAATCCATCCCACATTCTATCTGCTAGGTCTGGTATATGGTCATAGTTTGCGATAGGTTGGTTGGTGAGTAACTCACCATCTGGATCAAGAATGACAGCTTCATTGCCCATCCACCAGTCTATTTTATATGGTAACGAGGGCTTACCAATGTTTTTGCTTTTTTCGTATGACGATAATGTAAAGCTTTGATTGGATCTGTTTACTAAACTAGTTTTTCCTGAGTTTTCCGCGCCTATAACGATATACCATGGAAGCTTATATATGTAGTTTCTACTGCGTAAGTTTTTATGTAGAACATCTAACATGCTGTCTA
>CAKMZF010000096.1:1622-3215 GCA_929200405.1 uncultured Gammaproteobacteria bacterium
CCGAGTGTCAGCAACATTGGTACGGTACCTTTCATATACTGTAGCAATGGTTTGCATTTCATCGCAAATCTTCTAAACAGGTTGGCTTTTGAAACCGCACCTGATGCACTTGAGGGTACATACTTACTCATGGTTTTTTCTCTGGTTAATATTATCTTGGTCTGTGCTGAAAGCTGAGAGTTTTTGAAAAACATCAGGCTCCCATTCAGCGACGTACATGTTGGAAATTTTATCTAGGGTACTATCGGCTATTTCCGCAGCGCTAGATGTCATACCTATTTGCTTCATTTTTTTCAGCATTTCTAATTTGTTATAGGCAGAGTCTCTGGCAGATAGGTCTTTTTCAAAAGCTTTTTTTTCGGTAGCAATTAAGCTTTTTAGTTTTGCTGCTGAAGACGATTTGTTTGGTTTTACATCCGGCTCTGTGTTTTCAGGTGTATCCTTTGGCATGGTAGACATCTGATTTGCTGTATTTTGGCTAGCAATGTTGTTTATTCTGTCAGATAACTCTTTGTATAGTTGGCTATCACAAAACGGTATTTCGCCAACAAATAGTAAGTTTTGCAGCGTTGGTAATCTTTTTAATAGCGCTTCTATCTGATGGAATATTTCAATTGCAGCCCGATCATTCTGCATCAAGAACAGTACTTGGGCGCTAAGTAAACTACCAGTTATCCAAAGTGGGCAGAGGGTTAGGCTGTTCTCTATTTGAAAGAGCAATTCGTAACTTACACGGCCTTGATATATTTGATCTTTATATTCATTTACTTTGTCGTTCGGCGGTGGACGTAACTCAGTTATGTTATTAGCGCCAGCTGGTGGAGCAGAAGTGATTGAGAACCAGATGCCATAACGACGTAGTTGGTAAGATAAAGGATCTTCAGGTGTTAACTCTTGTATATCTTCAGAGAGATCAAAAACGATAGATTTGATTTCTTTTTCAGGATATTTTTCTGATAATTTTTTTTTGTTACTCTGATTGTCTTTAGCTTTGATGTTGTTGTTATTGCTGTCTGTGAAAGACTTTATGGTGTTTTGCAAATGCTGATTTAGCTGTGCAAGTATGCCTTTTTCATCAATTTCAAAGTTATTGGTGAGCTCTATTGTTTGCTGCAATGACGTAACGATTATTTTGATATCATCGATTTCGGTTTCATTGAACGCCATTTTTTCAAGGGTAGCATTAATTTTTTTTATACTACGTAAAACAGCAGAATTTTTGGCAGCTAGCCCATTTTTGCCCTTTATAGGGAACCCAGACTTCCAATAGTCTTTGATCATGCCATTAAGTAACTCAAGCGATTTTTGGGCAGTTGCTAAAGTGTTCTCTAAAGAGGTCCAGCATATTATTAAACTAGACATGATTTTGAAGTCTTTGCTGTGTTTTTCTAATAGAGTGGTTGCACTATCTATCGTTTTTTTCCAGTCGATATCGCTTTGACGAAGCGTGCCATACTTCATCATCTCATCTTCTACAATATCCAGTAAAGCATGCTCTTCAAGGGCTATGCCTTGTGGCGCATCATTCGTGACTGGTTTTAGAAGGCTATTGACTTCTGTGCTCATTTATCGGCTCCAATGACACGCTTTTTG
>CAKMZF010000096.1:3315-9124 GCA_929200405.1 uncultured Gammaproteobacteria bacterium
GAGGCTTCTTCTTCAATAGGAGAGGCTTCTTCTTCAATAAGCGAGGCTTTTTGCGCTGGCCATTGTGATAAAAGTTCTTGAATGATTTTTGGTTGAAAAGAGTTTCTTCTGGTGAGATTTTCAGTGCAGACTTTAGAAAAGTTATAGAGTTCACCCGTATTTCCATCCCATAAGTGTGCATTTAGAAATCCCATTTGTTTGATGTCATAAGCAGCAGACTGATCTTTGGATAGTGACATCTGACGAGAAATGAAGTCGACAAGCAAGAAGGGTATATCTTCACTTCTTTGTGCTAGTTCTACTGTCTTTATCTCGACCTGTTTTAATTGAAAATAAAAATCACTAATTAGCTGTTTAGTCGTTAATAGTTGTTGAACAGGGAGGTCATAGATAAATATAATTCTGTAGTTTGAGACAGAAGAATTAGATAGTAATTCTTGCTTGCTATTTATTAGCTCTAATAAGCTTTGTTGATTGCTTTCAGATAACAGATGCGTGTTTTTTATCACTAATGCAGATTTTTTCTGAGAGTTCATGCAAACAGTTATTATTTTAGAAATTTTTTTTAAAATATCTGTATTTGACTCTACGACATAAAGGTTTTCAGCTCTGCCTTTACTAATGGCATGAATAAGTTTTGCTATATGCAGTTTTCCAGTGCCTTTATGTCCGCTAATAAAATAATTAAAAGAGTGAAAAGAGGAGTTAGTTATTTCGGCTCGAACATTTTTACTAAACTGAGAGATGCCAACAAATCGTTCTGAAATATGATCTATTCTTCGAATAGTATCAGCACTTTCTCTGAGTTTTTTTGCTTGACTGCTAAAGTAAATGGTATCGTGTTTTAAACTGTCCAATTGATATTTGTCATAGAGAATTTGGCTAACGATACTGGCGAATAGAGAAAAACTTTCAGATGCCTCTGGTGCATCAGCAACTGAAGTTTGAGCCATGATAACACCCAAAGGAGCGCGTTTCTCTGCATATTTTAGCGGAACAAAAGTGGTACCGTTGCGAATAGTTAATGTGTTCAGTAGTGCGGTAAAATGTAAGCTAGATGATTGATGTAACTGAGAATAACTGAGGTTGTAAGTTTCTTTATTTATATAGGAGAGCACTAGTGGATTGTTCGTGTCTTGCAACGTTATCTCTATATTAGAAGCTTGTGTATATGTGTTTAGCGTTGTGTTCGTCGCATCAGGCTGCCATAAAATAACACTTTTAAAGTCATAGTTGTTTCTCAAGACATGCAGCAATGTAGCCACAGAAGCTTGATAGGTCTTGGCGTTGGATATGTCCTTTAAATCGAGAAAATGCCGGTTCATTGATCGCTTAATTAGTTTCTATTAAGAAAAATTCACTTCGTAGTCATTGTCTTCAAATCGGATTTTTGTCTCGCCAATCTTATCACCTGCAGAAATTTTAGTCAGTACACCCATGGATAGCTTTGGCAGGAGTTCTCCTTCTATGCTGGCGTCGAGCATACGAGCTCCTGAAGCTGGATTCATACAGTTCTTGTAAAGTTGCTCAATAACAGTTTGATCAAACTCCAGTGAGGCTTTGTATCTGTCTGAAAATCGACTTTGTATACTCGCAAGTCTGGCCAACACAATGCGCTTCATAGTGTCTTCATTAAGATATTGATATTTGAGTACCTGCATCCGTGCTAATAATGCGGGTTTAAAAAACTCTCTAAGTCGATGAGTAAATTCTGCTGAATCAATGTCCTTGTCATTATCTTGATCTGTGCCATCAAAGCCAATATTTGAAGTCATCATAAATAAGATATTTTTACAGTCTATAGTCCGGCCTTCGCCATCATTTATTTCCCCTTTATCAAAGGCTTGATAAAAAAGTGTGAGTATTTCTGGATGTGCTTTTTCAACTTCATCAAGCAGAACAACAGAATATGGTTTTTTTCTGATCGCTTCACTTAATACGCCGCCTTCTCCAAAGCCTATATAGCCAGGAGGTGAACCGATCAAACGAGATATGCTGTGTTTCTCTTGGTATTCTGACATATTGATTGCAGTCAGGAATTGTTTGCCACCAAAAAGATAGTCTGCAATTTGTACAGCGGTTTCTGTCTTTCCGACGCCACTAGGGCCGACAAGTAAAAACACACCAAGTGGGGTTCCTGCCCTTTTAAGGTCGGCAAGTGAGGTCATTAAATGTTTGTGAATAGTTTCTAAGGCACTGTCCTGGCCCATTACAATGCCTTGTAGGTGAGTCGCTAGATTTTGTAGTTTTTCAACCTGATCTTTTCCCATTTCAGTGGCGGGTATTCCTGTCCAGTCAGAAATGACTGCAGAAATTTGTTTTTCACTGACATCAGCATGAATTAATGCATGCTCTTGTTGTAGCTCCGAAAGTTCAGTAATTAATTGTTTTAGCTCTAGAGGGTTGGTCGGTGCAGTAGATTCGGGCTCATGTGATTCAGCATTTTGCTCTTCTTTATTCCCAGTGGCATCATTGTTTTGAAAACTTGCCCTAGTTTCAATTATTTTTTGCACAAGCGTCTTTTGCTCAGTCCATCGTGCTACTATTTCGGACTTTTCAACCGCAAGTGAAGCTATTTTTTCATGCAGAGTATTGAGTCTGTCTTCATCAATTTCAGATCCGTAATTTTGATCTCTGTTTAGTAATTCTAGCTCAGACTGTGCCTGTATTGCTTGAGTTTCTATTCGAGATAATTTCTGTGGAGGTGTATTCATTGCAGTAGAGACTCTAGCGCAAGCAGTATCCAAAACATCTATTGCTTTGTCTGGGAGCTTTCTTCCAGAGAGGTAACGATCAGATAATTTTGCAGCGGCACTGAGAGCTGCGTCTGATATATACACCTTGTGTGATGCCTCATAAGCGCTTCGTAGTCCTCGAAGTATATGGATGCTATCTTCAACACTAGGTTCATCTAGCTTAACTAGTTGGAATCGACGAGAAAGGGCAGGATCTTTTTCGAAGTATTTCTTGTACTCTGTCCATGTCGTTGCGGCGATAGTGCGTAATTCACCTCGGGCTAGCGCAGGTTTGAGTAGGTTGGCAGCGTCGCTGCCGCCCTCGGCATTACCTGCGCCTATCATTGTATGAGCTTCATCAATAAATAGAATGATGGGTTGGGATGAATTTTTGACTTGATCTAAAACGGCGCTAATTCGTTTCTCGAATTCTCCTTTAACAGATGCGCCAGCCTGCAAGGCACCTAAGTCTAACCCCCATAATGCTACTTCTTTTAATTGATCAGGTACTTTTTCTGCGATAATTCGTAAAGCAAGGCCTTCAACTAGTGCGCTTTTCCCAACACCAGGATCGCCAACGGCAATTGGGTTATTCTTTCTCCTTCTTGATAAAATATCTATCATCAAGTCAATTTCGTCATCTCGGCATAACACAGGGTCAATCTTGCCTTGCTTTGCTAATTCGGTGAAATTTGTTCCATAGGCATCAAGTGGCGTATCGCCTGTGTCTTTGTTTTGATTGTTTCCAATAGTCGACGCAGCGCTGTCGGCCAAATTCTCTGACGAGGATTTTAAAATCACATGAAATTGTTTTCTTAAAGTTTCACGATTTATTCCATCAAGAGAATTGATTAGTTCAAGAGGTAAGTAACGTCCCGCAGTTAACAGTAATGCAAGCATGAATGTTCCACTACGGATTTTCGGTTCGGTCAATTCCAAAGTGCCTATTAGCCAAGCTTCTTGAAATGCTTCAATGAGCAAAGGAGAGAATGAGGGATATTGATCAAACCCACTCTGAATTTGAGTGAATGAATTCCCTAAAATTCTTTTGAACTCTGCATCAGAAATATCACTGCTCTTTAATATAAGTCTCAGATCACTATAGGGATTTTCAGCTAATTTACTTAGTACATGAGCGATAGAAACTTCGTTTGCTTGTTGTGAAATACATAAGCTTGAGGCTTCTTCTAATGCATGACGACATGTGTCATTCAAGGCGGCGATAATCGGGGCTAAATCAAGTTGTAGCAAATTAATTTCCTATTAAAAATTAACAATTGAGCAAAAGAAAGGCATATTTTTTTTGCTTATTTTTTTTAATTGTGGTTTGAAATGTGTGGGTTTGTCAATCTATATCGAGCGGTCTAGAGTTAATAAGGCTTATTATTACACAATTAACTCTAAAGAAAAGGATTGATTTTGTAGTGTTACTAGCTTACTATTTCTACAAAATTTCGGTAATGAACGGATTGTTACCTTGTTATATCTTGAAACGTACGAGAGGAACTTATGGCAAAAGATGGATCAGTCGCCCCTAAAGAGCGCATTAATATCAAATATGTCCCAGCAACAGGAGATCAGCAAGAAGAGTTGGAATTGCCTCTACGTCTCATGGTTGTAGGGGACTTCAAAGGACACACGGAAGAAGAAGCGCTAGAGGATAGAAAAACGGTTGAAATTAACAAGACGTCTTTCAATAGTGTGATGAAAGAGGCCAATATTTCTGTATCTACATCTGTAAAAGATTGTCTTAGTGAGGGTGGCGATGAGGATGCGACTCTTGATGTGAATTTAGACTTTCAATCTATGTCCGATTTTAGTCCGGACACATTAGTTGAAAAAGTGCCAGAGTTGAAAAAAATGGTTGAGCTCAGAGAGGCTTTAGTGGCTCTAAAAGGCCCGATTGGTAATATGAAAGGCTTTAGAGAGCAGCTTCAATCACTTTTAAATGACGCTGAGAAAAGACAGCAACTAACCAACGAATTGGATCAAGTGTTATCAGAGAAAAAATCAACCTCAAAGAAAGATGATAGTGATACTAGCGAGTCTAAATAGATGTTTTTTGGCTCATAGTTATTTGAAATTATTATATAGAGTTATAGAGCGTTGGACGCTTTGGGAATTAATTTAAACTTTCGAGAGGAAAGCAAAATGGCAAAATCTGCTACCGCAACAGTAGAGAAGAAATCATCCGGTGATTTAAGTCTTATAGATCAAATTTTATCAAACACTCAAATGAAACCTGGGCAAGAAGATTATTCGATTGCCAAAAGAGGTGTTGCTGAATTTATTTCAGAGATGCTGAAAAGTGATGATAAAGAAGAGCCTATTAATCGAGGTCTTGTTGATAATATGATCGCTATTATCGATCAGAAAATGAGTGCGCAAATCGACGCAATTCTTCACAATGAAGAAATCAAAGAGCTAGAGTCTGCTTGGGGTGGGCTCAAATTGCTTATAGATCGAACTGACTTTAGAGAAAACATCACTATTGAAGTGATGCATGCGACTAAACAAGAGTTATTAGAGGACTTTGAGTCAGCGGAAGAGCTAGTGCAGAGTGGATTTTATAAACATGTATATTCATCTGGGTATGGCCAGTTTGGTGGTAAGCCTGTTGCTGCTGTTATTGCGAATTATACTTTCACACCTGCAGCGCCTGATATTAAGTTGTTGCAAAATGCTGCTGCCGTTGGAGCAATGGCCCATGCGCCATTTATTTCTGCTGCAGGACCAGAGTTTTTCTCGGTAGATAATTTCCAAGACTTGCCAAATATTAATGACGTGAAACCAATCTTCCAAGGCCCATCTCATATTAAATGGAGAGGTTTGCGAGAGAATGAAGATTCTCGTTATTTAGCGCTGACGATGCCAAGGTTTTTGTTAAGAACGCCTTATGATCCAGTGGAAAATCCGATTAAATCGTTTAGCTATCAAGAAGAAATTAATGGTAATCATGATAATTATCTTTGGGGGAATACAGCGTACTTGATGGCAACCCGGTTGACGGACAGTTTTGCTAAATTTCGTTGGTGTCCAAATATTATTGGTCCACAAAGTGGTGGTGCGGTTGA
>CAKMZF010000096.1:9224-10694 GCA_929200405.1 uncultured Gammaproteobacteria bacterium
TTAATAGTCAATATCGTTAATAATATCTCGAGTATGATCGAAAAATATGAGCCACGCTTGTTATTGGAGTCGATTAACTTTGTTCCCTATACTAACTCTCCGTTAGAGCTCTCTTTTAAAATTATGGGGAAAATTATGGTGGATAATAAAGCCTCTCTATTAGAGATAGATATGGTGATGGATGCGAATAATCAGCATTATACGATCAAGCACTAATGTTAATGCGGTATGCCTGTAACCTACAATAAAACGATAAATAGATGTCTCTAAAAAACCTCTTCCATGATGAACTTAACTTCTTGCGCCTTCAAGGGCGTTTTTTTGCTAAAAGGAACCCGCATTTAACCAAGTTTTTAGATAATGAGAGTAGTGACCCTGATGTTGAAAGGTTGCTGGAAGGCTTTGCCTTCTTGTCAGCTAAGTTGAGAGAAAAAATAGAGGATGATTTTCCTGAGATAACACATTCGATGCTGTATCTTTTGTGGCCCAACTACCTTCGACCTCTACCATCAGTGACAATAGTCAAACTGACGCCAGATAAGTCAATAACTGAGTGCCAGGTGATTGATTCAAATAGTGAAATTTCGTCAGTCCCTATTGAAGGATTACCGTGTCTTTTTAAGACGTGCCATGATGTTAATGTATACCCTCTCGAGAAAAAGCAAGTTTTGGTGGATCACAGCCGCGAGAAGTCAGTTATAAAGCTAGAAGTGGATATTAATACTAGCTTGCCTTTGAATGCTATTAACTGCCGCGAACTAGATTTACATCTCTCAGGTAGTGAACACAATGCTTTGTCTATTCTGCTGTGGATGATGAACTATCTGGATCATATCGAGGTAGTGATAAATGGTGAAAGTCGAAGATTACCAGCCTCTGTTGTGACTCAATTAGGATTAGGTTCAGAGGAGGCTTTATTACCGTATCCAAAAAATGTATTTGATGGATATAGAGTGCTGCAAGAATTTTTGTGCTTTCCAAGGCGTTTTTACTTTTTCAGAATTAATCAACTAAACACCATTTGGCCGAATGTCAGTGCTGATGAACTTACGATAGAATTTCATTTTACCAAGCCATTACCGAGTGATATTAAAGTTCGTAATGAAGATTTAGAGATGTATTGCTGCCCAGCAGTTAATTTATTTGACCATTTTTCAGATCCTATATTATTAACGGGTAAGAAGAGTGAATACCCAATATTACCAACAGGTGATAGATCGCATTTTGATGTTTTCTCTGTGGAGAAAGTAATTGGCACGGAGAATAAAGACGGTAAGGATAACGATAAAGAAAAAGGCAAAGAGAGAGTTTATACAAATTTTGAGTCATTTCAACATGAAATTGAGCGTCAACATGGACGCAAGTCTTTGTATTATAAGACTAAATTAAACCATAATATTAGAGATGACTCTATCCTACAGACAATATCTTTTATCAGAACGGATGAGCAAGAATACTGGGGCTCTAATG
>CAKMZF010000097.1 GCA_929200405.1 uncultured Gammaproteobacteria bacterium
GGACCTAGTGAGTTTCCATCTAGATAAATTAGCCCTTCTGGTATTGCAAACTGCTGAGCGTAATTTGCTAGACTGTCTTTGCTGTCTAAGTTTTCTGCTTTTTTCTGTGCTTGCTGCCAAATATCCATCACATTAAATGACCTTCTCATTGAGGACTAGAATTGCCTTTTGCTTGTTTTCTCCGCTTATGCTGCTTGCCAATCTCGCTACTGGTATAGACGATTAGACCTGTCCAAATAAAGCTAAAAGCAATAAACCTCTGCGCATCAAAGGGTTCTTTAAAGATATAAATAGCGATAGCAAATTGCAGGGTCGGCACGATATATTGCAATATACCCATGGTGCTCAACGATATTCTAGGCAGCGCGGAGAGATACAATAGTAACGGCGCAGTTGTCATCGCGCCGGCAAAGAGTAACCCTATATTGTATTGCCACTCAACTTCCAGAAAGCTCATTTGTCCTTGGCTATGCAGATACCATAGATACCCTACGGCAAAGGGAAGTATCAAGAAAGTTTCTAGCGTCAGACTAGTCGCACCATCGAGCGGGTATTTTTTTCGGATAAATCCATAACCTGCAAAACTCAAAGCCAGTATAACTGTGATCCATGGCAACGCTCCTGTCGTCCAGATAAGGTACAGCACCCCAACTATCGCAAAGCCAATCGCAATGCTCTGCCATTTTTGCAAGCGCTCTCCTAAAAACACGGTACCGAAGAACACATTAATTAGAGGATTTAGGAAATACCCTAAACTGGCTTCTGTGGCTTTCCCGTTGCCAACTGCCCAAATAAAAAACACCCAATTCATTGATAGGAAAAATGCCGCTAGACTGGAGGTAAATAAAACTTTCTTATGCTGCAAGCTCAGAAATGAAAACCAGCGTACTGCTGGCTTACGGAATAAATCAATAATCACCAACAGCACAACAGACCAAATAATGCGATGGGAAAGTATCTCTGCGGCAGCAATGTCTTGCAGCCAATGGAAATAGATAGGGAATCCGCCCCACAACACAAAACTTCCCAGCGCTATCCACAGACCAGACCGATTGTTTGTGTTGGCTCTATTTCGATTCTGAGCGGCAGCGATATCTGGTGTTGTATTCTCAGCCATAATAAACTTGCCTGTTTGCGATTTGATTAAATGTGTATTTTGTAGGTAGATAATGCGGCACTATATTTGCCATCTATTCCCAGTGGAATACTGCGAATTAAAAGCAATTCATGGTAGCATTAGCACCGGACTAGTGATACTCCATTAGCCAACTTTTTTGTTTGAGATATAATAACAAGGGTCTATTCTAATGCTAGTGATGATAGATAATTACGACAGCTTTACCTACAACTTGGTGCAGTACTTCGGTGAGCTTGGTGTCGAAACTAAAGTTTTCCGGAATGATGAGATCTCTCTCTCTGAATTAGAGCGCATTCAACCGCAACGCATTGTCATCTCCCCTGGACCAAAAACGCCGACCGAAGCGGGTATTTCCATGCAAATTATTGAGCACTTTTACCAGCGAATCCCCATACTCGGTGTTTGCTTAGGCCATCAAAGCATGGGACAGATATTTGGCGGCGATGTTATCCGCGCTAGAGAATTAATGCACGGCAAGACTTCTCCAATTTTTCACAATGATAAAGGTGTATTTCAAGGGTTAGATAATCCTATGACAGCTACCCGTTATCACTCACTAGTGGTCAAAAAAGAGACTTTACCTGAGTGCTTAGAGATCACTGCTTGGACTGAGTTATCTGATGAGTCTAGCGAGCAGGTATTTGATGAGATTATGGGATTTCAGCATCGAGACTTTCCGCATATGCAAGGCGTGCAGTTTCACCCCGAATCTATTGAAACCCCAGCGGGTCATGCTCTATTGCAAAATTTTCTAAACATCAACACGCAATAACAATAATTAACATAATGCCGAGGAGGAAGCTACCATGAGCTTATTAAGCCCACAACAAGTTTTAGAGAGAATTATTGACCACCGCGAGATTTTTCACGATGATATGGTCAATATCATGCGCCAAATTATGCAAGGCGAACTATCGCCAACCCTAACCGCTTCTATATTGATTGGGCTGCAGATTCGCAAAGAAACCATTGGTGAGATCAGTGCTGCCGCCAGCGTTATGCGCGAGTTTGCCAACAAAGTTGAGGTGCAAGATCGCAACCATATGGTCGATGTGGTTGGTACTGGGGGCGACACCTCACATACCTTCAATATTTCAACTACGGCGATGTTTGTTACCGCTGCGTCTGGTGCTATCGTCGCCAAGCACGGCAACAGAAGCGTCTCTAGCAAATCTGGTAGTGCCGACTTGCTAGAATCATTGGGTGTAAAAATTGATTTACAGCCACAAGCAGTGAGCAAATGCCTTGAGCAAATGAATATGGGCTTTATGTTTGCGCCAAATCATCATCCTGCGATGAAAAACGTGGTGCCAATCCGTAAGGAACTGGGCGTGAGGACTATTTTTAATATATTAGGCCCACTCACCAACCCTGCTGATGCCCCCAATATTTTGATGGGCGTGTTTCATCCGGATTTGGTCGGCATACAGGCACGGGTATTACAACAACTCGGGGCTGAGCGCGCTATGGTTGTCTGGGGCAGAGATGGTTTAGATGAAATATCACTAGGTGCCAGCACCTTTGTAGCTGAGCTAAAAGGTGGAAATATCACCGAATATGAAATACACCCTGAGGACTTTGGACTACCGATGTCCTCCACGCGCCAGCTAGCTGTGAAAACACCGGATGAAAGCAAGCAAGTTTGCACCGATGTCCTAAATGGACTACGCGGCCCTGCCAGAAATATCGTTTGCTTAAATGCAGGTGCAACCCTATATGTCTCTGGTATCGCAGACTCTATCAGCGACGGCATAGCCAAAGCCTCTGCTGCGATAGATCATGGACATGCCAAAGCCAAGCTTGAACAATATATCAAACTAACTAACTCTCTATAAGAATATAAGGCGTTTCGGCATGGATATCTTAGAAAAAATTATCGCGACTAAGCGTCAGGAAATTGCCGCCCGTGAAGCGAATGTCTCCCTGCGTGAGGTTCAAAAAACAGCTGCACAGGCGAATGAAAACAACCCAACCCGTGGTTTTATCGCTGCACTAAATGCCAAGATACAAGCAAAGTCGCCCGCAGTGATTGCAGAGGTTAAAAAAGCCTCACCCAGCAAAGGAATTATCCGAGAAAATTTTGACCCATCAAGTATTGCCGCTGACTATGCGAGCCACGGTGCCTGCTGCCTTTCGGTACTGACCGACGAACAGTACTTTCAAGGCCATGATGACTATCTGCTAACTGCTAGAAAAGCCTGCGACCTTCCGGTGCTGCGCAAAGACTTTACAGTTTCGCCCTACCAAATATATGAGGCAAGAGCGCTGGGCGCAGATTGCATTTTATTGATTGTAGCTGCACTTGATGACGCAACACTAAAAAGCCTATATCAAACCGCTACCGATATAGGACTAGATGTACTGGTTGAAGTTCATAACCAAACAGAATTAGCCCGTGCCTTGGCGTTGGATATTTCACTAGTGGGCATTAACAACCGAAACTTAAAAACCTTTGAGACCTCTTTAGACACCACTATTGAGCTGCTAAGCCAAGTGCCTTCGCAAGTTACAGTAGTCACCGAGAGCGGCATTCACCAAAAAGCCGATGTAGAAAAAATGCTCAGTCACAATGTCTATGGTTTTTTGGTGGGTGAAGCATTTATGCGCCAGTCCAGCCCCGGTGAGGCGTTGCAAAGCCTGTTTCAGCCTTAAAAACACCAACCATTTGCATAGCATATCAATCAAGAATAGATCACAGAAATAAGTAACTAGGAATAAATATGGAAGCCAAAGTCCAGTGGATTGATAATATGAAGTTTATCGCTAGCAGCGCTAGTGGTCACAGCACCATTATTGATGCCAGTCCTGATATTGGTGGAGAAAACCTAGGCATGCGCCCAATGGAAATGATTCTTTTGGGCACAGGCGGCTGCTCATCAATCGATATTATTCATATTCTCAAAAAATCTCGTCAAGACGTTACCGACTGCATTTGTCGACTTCAGGCAGATAGAGCAGAAACCGATCCGAAGGTTTTTACCAAAATCAATATGCATTTCACCATCAGCGGCAATGCACTCAATGAGAAGCAAGTTGGCAGAGCGGTAAAATTAAGTGCTGAAAAATATTGCTCAGCGAGTATAATGCTGCAGCAGGCGTGTGAAATCACGCATAGTTTCGAAATTATATAAGTTTTATGAAACTAATATTAACGACAGCCCCTATTTATAATACTTTTTTGTATTTTATAGCCAAGGCTTAAATGACAGTAGCTGGACTAATTACCAGCAAGATAGAGCAATATGCGATTACAAAGCGTTTTGAAAAACCTCATTACCACAGGGTTACTCATTTTGATATCCGCCAGCAGCTTGGCGCAGTCTCTCTATACCAATATCAATAGTGAGGATTTAGTAACCCTAAAAGCTTATGGCGTACCAGTCATAGATGTACGCACAGAAAAAGAATGGCAGCAAAGCGGCGTTATACCCGAGACCTATCTAATCACCTTTTTTGATGACAATGGCAATGTCCGCCGTGATTTTACAGACAAATTAGAAGATCTGATTATCAGCAAAGACTCCCCTCTGATTCTAATATGTGAAAATGGTGTGAAGTCTCGAAAAATTGCCGAGGCATTAGCTCAGCAAGGGGGGTTGACCAAAATCTATAACCATGAAAAAGGAATAGATCATTGGCTGGCAACCAACCACAAGACTATTCCTTTTGAACAAAAGCTGATGAGCGCCCACTACGTCGGTAATTAATGCGAGCAGCTCTATTCTTAGTTCTCACCTCATTATTATGGAGTGGGAATTTTGTAATCAGTCGCGCCACCAATGCTGATATTGGCCCACTCACCCTCTCCACTGCGCGCTGGTGCGTTGTAGCAGCACTACTATTACCTTGGACCATCTATAAACTCAAGCTAGCCAAACTAACCTTATTACAATATCTAAAAATTGCTTTAATGGCCATACTAGCCGTTAGTTGCTACAACACTTTTGTTTACATCGGCCTGCAATACACTACTGCACCCAACGGTGTACTATTTAACTCCACAATCCCATTTTGGGTGTTACTAGTTGGGGCTACCTTCTTGGGGAAAAAATTATCCAAAAATGACATCATTGGCATGCTGCTCTCCTTGCTAGGGGTGGTTATCTTAGTCACTCATGGCCATTGGAAAAATATTTTGGCACTGGATTTTAGCAAAGGCGATTTGTGGATTATTGCAGCGGCCAGTTGTTGGGGAACCTATACCGCCATGCTGCCACGATGGCGACCTGCTGAGTTAGATGTATTAAGCTACCTGGGTATACTCGCCTCGATTGGAGTCCTATTTATCGCTATACTCCGTTGGTTTAACCCATATCAAGAGCCAGCACTGGTTTGGTCAATGCAAAATATCCTCGTTATATTGTACGTTTCTATATTTGCCTCTATCGTTGCTTGGGTTATGTTTATACAAGGTGTGAAAGCCGTAGGACCAGAGATTGGCGGTCAAACCATTCATCTAATGCCGGTATTTGTTGCGGTTTTAGCCTATATATTTTTAGACGAAAAACTCTATCGTTATCACTACATAGGCGCGACATTTATTCTCTTGGGTCTAATCTGCACCAACCATAACCGCAGTAAAGTCTCAGCCGCTAAAACAACTCCTACACCATAGCTGTATCTCACTGTATCAAGCTTTTTACGTTATGCCGCCAGCCAATCTACAACATCATCAAACCATTCGCGACCAGCTAATCTCAGCTATCAGCGATGCTGAGCGCTATTTTGGGCAATCATTTACTATGCCAGAGATTCGTTATGACCTCAGAGGTCAGACCGCTGGCCTTGCTCTTCTTCGTGAATGGGTTATTCGTTTAAACGCCGAGATATTATTTAGAGAGCCTGAAAACTTTATTGCCGAAGTGCCTAAGCATGAAATGGCACATTTAATTACCCACAAAATGTTTGGCCAAGTCAGACCCCATGGCAAAGAATGGAAACTCGTGATGAGCGAGGTCATGCAACTCCCCCCTAAAACCACCCATAGATTTGAAGTTACCAAAACCCGTCAAGAGCGAACCTTTCCCTATAGCTGCCAATGCGAAGGGAAAAACAAAGTGCACCAACTCGGTATCAGACGCCACTACAAAGTGCTGCGAAAGCAAGCCAACTACCTATGCACCCGTTGCAAGGCTCCTCTAATCTCTCAACCCTAAGTCGTCAACAGATCTTTACCTGCTAAAAACCCCTTGTCTCTATTCACTAAAGAAATGCATTTTACAGCTCTAGCCTTACAGATGCACAGTCAAGTCGTTGCTTAAAATCAAACGCAAAATCACTACAAAACTCCTACCCAAACAGGTAATTGAATGCTCATTACCGCAGTGGCATTAGTCTATCCAGATTTACTCTCTCGTAATAGGAGTTATTCATGCTTTACCCACGAACCGGAAAACCTTGATTCATTGAAAGCCAGTGGATTTAGGATAAATAGATCAGGTTAATCATCACCAAGTTCTGTAATTTTTCAGAAAATATTACTTATAGGTGATATTCCTCAAATATAAAAACACCCATTCCGACAAAAATGAGCAATTAAACCTATTCCACCAATGCTCGACTAGCACTACTATCTGTAATTATTCTTACCAAATTACACTATGAGAAATGTCAGTATAAATTAAACCATCTGAAAACAAACTCTCTCGCTAAATACATAAAGCTCGGTTAATCTGAACTCCATGTATCCTGCTCAGTTTTCAACCAAAACCATCTAACAACGCCCGATTAATCAATGAAAGTGTAAATAAGGAAATTATTATGAAACATTTCGTTTGCAAAACTATCCGTGTTATCCCTCTGACTTTGAGCCTCTTCAGCCAACCCCTTCTGGCGGATTGGGCACTGGATAATACAGAATCCGAGTTGTACTTTATTTCAACAAAAAAGGAGAATATCTCAGAAGTGAATCAATTCACCAAACTCAGTGGTTCCATCAGTGACGACAAAAAGGCAACTCTGAATATCAATCTAAGCAGTGTAAACACCCAGGTCACAATCAGAGATGAGCGCCTGCAAAAATATTTATTTGAAACCGAGAAGCACACCACGGCAATTGCCACTATGGACTTATCTGACGAGACTATGAAACCCGGCACACATGATATCAACGCGGTGCTAAGCCTGCATGGTGTGGAACAGACCATACCCGCCAAAGTCACTGTCATGGAGAACGACGGTAAACTAATTGTTTTTACCGCAGCTCCCATTATGTTGAACACTTCAGCTTTCAAAATGGATGCAGGCGTTGCTATGCTGAAAAAACTGGCAGGACTTGACCGCATTAATACCGCAGTACCCATTACTTTCACCCTGAATTTTGTGAAAGAAAAAGACAACGAAGACAAAGAATAAAACAAAAAATACACCGGCCTGACCTCCATAACGATGACATTCAAGCCAGTGATGTCGCGGTAAAACCAGATAGCGATTGTTATAAAATCGTTATCACTGTCCGCCATCATTATGCTTACCAAATTACATTATAAGGAATACCAATAAAATGAAATCAGCCGAAAAAGCATTCAGACTTTCAGCATGGCCAATCTCTTGCCTACTTCCTGCCATCGTTTTGCTATGCTTTTCATCTGTCACGCAGGCCAATACACCGTTCAACGACCTGTTGATCCCCCCTCTGATCGATAGCAAACACTCAAATACTCCCATTCACATTGAAATCCGTAACGGCCAGCATGAGTTCCAGACAGGTATAAAAAGTGCCACTAAAGGCTACAATGGCAACTACCTTGGGCCAACTATCCGGAATTACAGGAATCAGCCAACACGGATACAGTTTTCCAACAAACTAGAGGAAATGACCACCGTACATGGCCATGGTCTGCATGTTCCGGGGAGCATTGACGGTGGACCACAAAACAAGATTCCATCGAACGCGACTCTGGATGTTACTTACCCCAACCAGCAACAAGCCTCGACCAACTGGTATCACCCACACATTATGGGTTCTACCGCCAGACAGGTACACGCAGGATTAGCCGGTTTCTTCCTGATTGAAGATGAGAACTCCCTGACACTGGGTTTACCCAACACTTATGGCGTTGATGACATACCACTCGCTGTACAGGATCGCACTTTTGTTGAAGGAAGAATGCAGCCTTACCCTAAAATCATGCCCCATGATTTACGTGAGCCTACACTGATTATAAATGGCACTCTGAACCCACGCGTAAAAGTACCCCGCTCCCTAGTCAGGTTCCGTTTACTGAATGCATCGAATGCCCGTTCGTATGAATTCAACTTATCCAATGACGCAACGTTCTACAAAATCGCCACTGAAGGAGGCCTTCTGGAAGCCCCTGTAGCCATACAGTCTTTGAAAATGTCACCCGGTGAACGTAATGAAATTGTACTGGATATGTCTGATGGGCAGACTGTTGAACTTATCGCAAAACTATTACCCAAAAAGTACCATAGTATTTTTGCAGTGCTCATACCCTTCTCCAAAAAGGTATCCATGCTTCGTGTCGAGGTGGATGAAACACTTCCGCGCCGAACCGCCACTCTGCCGAAGACACTAAACACCATTCATTTTTATCAGCCGGATGAGGCGACAGTACATCGACACTTCGACATTGGCGAGATGGATATCAATGGTCAACAGATGGACATGAGTGTGATTAACTTCCGCGTTGAAAAAGATATACTTGAATTGTGGACGATCGATGGTGGTAGGCACCCCTTCCACATGCACGGCACCTCATTTCAGATTCTGTCAAGAAACGGCAAACCACCAGAACCGGAAGAACGGGGCTGGAAAGACGTCGTCTATCCGAATGGAGAGGTTAGCATTTTGTTAAAATTCCAGCACGAAGCAACAGAAGAGTTCCCCTATATGTACCACTGCCACATTCTGGAACATGAAGATATGGGGATGATGGGGCAGTTTACCGTTGAGTAATCATAGCTCATACGATTTGAGGGCTGCACTTTATACCGACGTTACAACAAATCTTCAAAAAACCGTGCTGCAAAAACGTGCCTGCCAGACAACTGAGACTTGTCATAAATTGTCGATAACTGATTGTGAACCGTCTTTTCCTGAACATGACGTACATCAGCAATTTCTTTTACAGACAGTCCTTTTAACAACAGCATTGCCACTTGCTTCTCACTAGAAGTGAAACGCCACTCTGTGAACTGTTCGTTGACGGCTTTCTGAAAGGAAGTCTCATTCGCCTGATCAAACTGCCCTGAGTCTGCAAGCGGTTTCCGGCGAAGTAGAAAAACAAAATAAAATAACAAAATCAATGAGATAACAATTAAACCTATTTCCAGTGCTCCGTGGAACATTGCCTTATAAGAGCCAGAGTGACGCACCAATTCGGCTTTAACCTCAAAGCCGCTGTAAACGGTAATAATAATCAGCAATGAGGAGATTAGACAGGTATGCCACCAACCATAATTCTGATTAATTTTTAATTTTTCCATACGCATAATATATCAACAAGTTAACCCAAAAAAAAGAACTACCGCCATCAGGGTGATCACATATAATATTTTGAGAAATAAGCGAGTTTATGTAACACTGATTAGGAGGTGCTTTTTAGGGAAAATTATCGGAAAATGACATCATCGGCATGCTGCTCCCTTTGTTATAGATAATTATCTTAGTTACTCTTGTTAGTTATTCTTGGGAATTGGAAAAATATGCTGATACTAGATTTCAAAAGATGATTTATGGGTTATAGCTTAGGCGCTAATTTAACTGTTCAAGGACTTTTTTGTTCAGTATTTATTCTTGCCAAATAGGTACCCAGAAGCAAAAGCGCTAAACCCTTCTCAGTTATAATCTCCACCTCGCACACCAATTTAGCCCGCCCTTTATTGGACAGATGTAGACCAAAATCCTTTCGGATCTGCGCGTTGGGTATCTGCAGCCTAGTGCTGATAATCTTATCTTTAACTGGCAGCAGGAAGTCTGTTTTTGTCTGAGTCACCACAATATCACAGCTTTGTGGATACCTCTGGGCTAAAACTGCTGTCATTACCCAGCCCGTTAGCGTTGCTAATGAGCTTAGTGAACCGCCAAAAGCTGTAAGTTTGTCATTGATGTTCGGCTCTAATGGTGCTTGCAAGCTTAGAAAATTTTCGCCTACATCCCCTGCCGCTATCTGCATGGAGACGACTTGAGGCAGATGCTCTCTGAGATAATTTATTTGATAATTCAGCTCAGACTCAGAGACCTCTGCCTCATAGATTGCATCTAACATCACTATCTCTCATTTTCTGCTCATCTCTTTTGTTTTGAATAGCCCTGATAGTAGCAAATTATCATTTACATTTGTCATCACTGTGC
>CAKMZF010000098.1 GCA_929200405.1 uncultured Gammaproteobacteria bacterium
CGCAATATAACTTTGCCTTTCCAGTTTTATTGTTTTACGGATGATAGCAATGGAATCCGAGCAGAAGTGCAGAGTTTGCCACTTCCCAGTTTGCAATTGCCAGAGGGTATTCCGGAGCGTGGTTGGCTTAAGCTTAGCACTTTTAATGCGGAGTTAGCAGGGATTACAGGAACGACATTGTTTTTGGATGTTGATGTGGTGATTGTTGGTAATATCGATGGCTTTTTTCAACACCAAAGTGATGATCCCAATACGGTATTTTTAGCATTCGATGAGAAGAAAAAAGCAGCCAGAATCGGTAACTCCTCTGTCTATCGCTTTGAGGTTGGTGCGCATACCGATATTGTCGAGTTTTTCCGGGAAAACTTTGATAGCATCCGCCAACGGCATCGTAACGAACAGGCCTACCTTTCTAAACAGCTAGATGCCAAGCAGCAGCTAGATTTTTGGCCAACGGCTTGGTGTCCTAGCTTTAAGTATCATTGCATTCCCAAGTTTCCGTTTAATTTTTTCAAGCCGGCAGTAATCCCTGAGGGTGCTAAAATTATCTTATTTCACGGTCATCCCGAGCCGCAAGACGCGGTGAAAGGTATTAGCCGAAAATGGTACCGTCATTTTAAGCCCTGTCTTTGGATAAACCAATATTGGCAGGCATAAAGTCTCTTTTGATTTCGATTTTGATTTGAGGAAAAGGTTTCAAAACTCATGTTGTTAGATTATATCCAACCAGTTTTCAGGCCTCCTAGCGAGGCGATGTCTCTGATTTTGCAGGTGACTAATGGCTGTTCGTGGAACAAATGTACTTTCTGCGACATGTATACCGCAGCGCAAAAAAAATTTGCTCCTAAGCCACAGCAAGATATTGAAAAAGAATTGCAAATAATCGCGGCACGTGGTCAACCAATACGCCGTGTGTTTTTGGCAGACGGCGATGCTATGACGTTATCGGTTAGACGGCTAACGGCAATTTTAGCCAGCATAAAACAGTATCTGCCAGAGGTGCAGAGAGTCTCCTCATATTGCTTGCCAAGAAATCTAAAGAACAAAACGGTTGATGACTTACAGGCTTTGCGTGGGCTGGGTTTGTCTTTGTTATATGTTGGCTGTGAGAGTGGCGATGATCAAGTGCTGACATCAATCAATAAGGGAGAAACTTTCGATAGCTCTTTATCGGCCTTGCAAAAGATTAAACAGAGCGGCATGAAGTCATCTGTGATGATTTTAAATGGCATGGGTGGGCAGCAGCTTAGTGAGCAACATGCGATTAATTCGGCGAGATTGATGAATGCGGCTCAGCCCGATTATTTGGCGACGCTTGTGGTGTCTTTTCCTTTGGGTATGGAGCGTGTCTCTGCTGGCTTTGAGAATGGTTATCAACCCTTAAAGCAGCAACAGTTGTTTGAGGAAATGCGGATATTGCTAGAGACTTTGGAGCTAGAGAAAACCATATTTCGCAGCGATCATGCATCTAATTATTTGATTTTGAAAGGCACTCTAAACAAAGATAAAGATAAGTTGTTGCAGATGGTGAATCAAGCGATTAACAATCCTGAGAATATGCCTCTGCGGCAGGAATGGCAGCGCGGATTATAGTTATCGCTTACAATTATTGCTTATAATTGTAAGCGATATTGTTTAGTTAATCATCAAAAGCCCGCAGGGGGACGGCGTTACGGACATCTTGCACTTTCTGCATATCCAGCTCACAAATTAATAGGTCAGGCTGCTCACCGAGCTGAGCAATGATTTCTCCCCAAGGATTAATCACCATAGAGTGACCGTAAGTCTCTCGACCATCGGCATGTTTGCCAACCTGTGCAGCGGCGATAACGTAGCTCTGAGTTTCAATGGCTCTAGCCCTGAGCAGACTTTCCCAATGCGCTTTGCCAGTTGGCACAGTAAAAGCAGCGGGGATAAAAATGAGATTCACCCCAGCTCTGCGATAATGCTGATATAGCGAAGGAAATCGCATGTCAAAGCATATTGATAGGCCAAGCTTTCCCCAAGGCGTTTCGGCTATGGTTGGACTAGTGCCGGCAATGAAGTTGTCTGATTCTCTATAGCGGGTTCCATCGGGCAGATCGACATCAAATAAATGGCATTTGTCATATCGAGCAGTTATTTCGCCTTGGGGGGAGAGTATAAATGCTCGATTTGCGGCTTTGCTACTGGTTTTATCAGCGATGACTAATGAGCCGATATGTATCCAACATTGGCGAGTTTTGGCTATCTCTTTGCAAGCTTGTAGATATAAATCCTCAGCCTCAGTTCTGCTTTGTGCTTTGGACCTTAGTGGATTCTTTTCAATGAAATTGGCACATTCCGGCAGAGAAATGAGTGAGATACTGCTGTCTATTTGAGAAATGGATTGATGCAGTAATTCGACATTCTCTGCGGTGTTATTCGTAGAGGTTGGCTGTATGATCGCCAGTGATAACTGTTGAGTATTCATATTACTATCTAAATTGCCCATAGATTTGATTGGTGCTAGTACTATACTACTTAATAATGCCCCGTGGGGTCTACATCTAGTGCCCAAAATAATTGACTGGGCAAGTTGATTTGCTGTACTTCCTCTAACCACTGTGCCAAAGCTTGGCGTAAAACACCGCGATTACCCGTTTGTATTAATGCCTCATAGCGTTGCATGCCAGCACGTCTCGGCATAGGAGCTGGTATAGGCCCTAGAAATGCGGCATCTAGGTTAGCGTTTACCCGCTGCCATGCGTGCAGGAACTTTATCATCACGGTTTCCGCCATCTCTGCGGTTTTTGCTTCTAGCTGTATTAAGGCATGAAAGCTATAAGGGGGAAGCAATGCGCTTTCTCGTTCTGCCAAGAGCTTGTCCGCAAAAGTTGCATAGCCTGTTTTGAGCAAGGTTTGCAGATCCGTATTATGCGGCTGGTGTGTTTGTAGTAGCATTTTCCCTGGGACTTCTCCTCGGCCCGCGCGACCAGCAACTTGTACGATCAACTGTCCCATGCGCTCTAATGCTCTGAAATCACTGGAGTAAAAACCATGATCTATGCTAAGCACCCCGACCAACGAGACATTGGGAAAATGGTGACCTTTGGCGAGCATCTGGGTGCCAACGAGAATTGCTGGCTTTCCTTGCTGAATTTCGGCTAATAGCCTTTCTAGTTCGCCTTTTTTGCGAACGCTATCTCGATCTATTCGTAAGATAGGTGTATCACTAAAATGCTGGGTAATGTCCTGTTCTATCCTCTGGGTGCCGAATCCTAGCTCTATGAGCTCCTCGCTATGGCAATTGTCACAAGATTTGGGGCGCTCTGCTTGCAAACCGCAGTGGTGGCACCACATGCGGCCATCTTTTTGATGGTACACCAAGTGGGCGCTGCAATTGCTGCACTCCATTGCCCAACTGCATTGGTGGCAATACAGCGTTGGTGCATAGCCTCGGCGATTGAGAAAAAGTAAGACTTGCTGTCCAGCATCAATATGCTCTCGCATTTGTTTGAGTAACGGTGGCGATAGCGCAGACTTATAAGAGACATCTTTCATGTCAACCACTTGCATGGTTGGTGGCTTGGCGATACCAGCGCGTTTGGTAAGTCGGAGTTGTTGGTAGCGACCACGCTTAGCGTTAGCGAGGGATTCTAGGCTGGGAGTCGCAGAGCCTAAGACAATCGGGCAATGGTGTAGCTTAGCCACTAAAATCGCCATATCTCGGGCATGATAGCGAATGCCATCTTGCTGTTTATAGGCTGCATCATGTTCTTCATCTACAATCAACAGTCCGATGTTTTCCATTGGAGCGAATAATGCAGAGCGAGTGCCAATCACAACGTCAATTTGTCCGGCGCGCGCAGCTAACCAAGTGTCAGCGCGAGTGATATCGGTTCGACCAGAGTGTAACATGCCGATTCGTGCATTCAGTCGAGACAGGAATCGCTGGGTAATTTGCGGTGTTAGCCCAATTTCTGGCACCAATACCAAAACGCGCCGCCCCTGTTGTAAAACCTGATCTATGGCTTGCAAATAAACCTCAGTTTTGCCAGAGCCAGTAATCCCATCTAGTAACAAGGTGGTATGTCTTTTGTTCATAGAGGCAGATTTAATAGCATCTAAAGCCGCCTGCTGCTCGTCATTTAAGTTTTTTGCAGGCGCTGTCTTTTGCGCTTGAATACCACCTTGGGGTACATGAGTTTCTGCTAACCAGCCTTTTTTGACCATGGCATTGAGTGTGCTGCCACAGCCCGGAATGTGTTCCAAACAGTCTACTCTGGATATTGCAGAGTCTGTGGTGCCAAAGCTTTTTAGCCACTGTAGTACCGCTGTTTGCTTGGTCGATTTTTGCGGTTGATCGGCGGCTTCACGGCCTATGTGTGTGAGCTGATAGTGCGGCGTGACTGTTTGCGCTATGGTTTTTGGTTGTCGCAATTTGCTGGGCAGAAAGGTGTGGCATACCACACCTAGTGGCTGGTGATAATAATCTGCCATTCGCAAAGCCAGATCATAAAGAATGGGTGTGAATACGGCATGGTCATCTAATATGGCATCAATGGCTCGGATTTTGTTTGGCGCAATTGAGGGCTGGCAATCTGTTTCTATGACAATGCCAGTCAACTGTCTTGCGCCAAAGCGCACCTGTACTCGGCTACCGGTTGCCGGCATGTCGCAATTACTGGGCAATACATAATCAAAGCATCGATATAATGGGACATCAACAGCAATGCGCAAATAGCGGGTTGTTGTAGTAACAGAATGTTTGATCTCTGGCATTGTTAGTGAGTAGCCGAATTAGAAATTTTTATATAACCAGTTTAATAGAGATTCATGAGCAGGATTGGCACTGACTTGGCTTACTCTCGGTTCTTCATGCAAAATAGAGACCGCTAGCAAATGACCTTGCTTGGTTTGCATATAGCCTGCCAGTGCTTTCACACCTCGGATAGAGCCAGTTTTCATCCATGCCGCGCCTTCTAGGGGCGTGCTGCGCATGCGGCGTTTAAGCGTGCCATCAATGCCCATAATTGGCAAAGAGTTTTGAAATGCGGGGAAATAATCTTGCTTGGCGATGTAACTGAGCAGTGCAGATAAATTATTGGCAGTAATCTTAGTGATGCGTGATAGACCTGAACCGTTGTCAATGAACTGGGTGTCTGTCAACAGACCTAATTTTTTATGAAACCATTCTTCAATTATCTGACGACTTTCGCTGGGCTTAGAGGGTGTTGCGTTGTAAATGCTGCCAATGCTCAAAAACAGACTACGTGCTTTGGGATTATTGCTGTATTTATTAACCTGAGCAAGAATCTCCGATAAGGGCACAGAAAGATGCTTATAGAGCACTTGAGCACCCAGTGTGTAATTGTTGTTAATAACTTGCAGGATGTTGCCTGTCAGTTTATTGCCATGACTATGCCAAGTTGCTGTAAAGTTTTGTCCTAGCAGCCATACCGGCGGGATGCCAATTCGCTTAAACACAATCGGTTTGCAATGACGGCTGTATTTGCCCCAAACGCGAATGCTAACTTTGGATGACTCAATAATTGGCTCATAGGAATAGCGACTTTTATTACAGGCGATATTAACGGTTTTCAGTTCATTAATTACTGGAATTCCCGCCATGGGCGGCACTGTAGTGACTTTTGCTTTGCTGTTGGTCACTTTTATTTTGATAGATATCGCCTGCTGGTTCATCATCGTTGCTGAGGGGATGGCGTTATAACCGCTGTAGATGTTCTCATCTAAAGGCTGAGTGTTTTCGTTGGTGAGATCGAAATAAGTATCATCAACCAGCAAGTTGCCAGTGATTTCTGATATTCCCAGTGCTGATAAACCATTGACCATGGCAGTCATGCTATGGCTTGAAATATTCGGGTCGCCATAGCCTTTGATGATTAAATGATCATGCAGCTTGCCATTATCTGGCGTGCCATAGCTGCGTAGCTCGGTTGCAAAACGATGTTCTGGCCCAAATATATCCAAGGCAATGGCCGTGGTCAGTAGCTTTGCCACAGAAGCTGGGTTGCGAGAGACATCGGGGTTATGCTCAAGAATCATTTTATCCGCAGTAATGTCGTAGGCGACAACGCTGATATTGCTCTGGTTAAACTTGCGCTCATTGAGTACAGAGATCACTTGATCTGGCAAAATCGCGTGGGCGCTGTTTAGGCTAACCCCTATGCTGAGGATTATCAGTAAACAGAATAGCGTATTTCGGCAGAGGGAAGTTAAAAAGCGGTTATCGCTATTTTGCTTCGATTTGAATTGATAAATTAATAACTGCGCTATGGGCTGAAGCGCTGCATTTTCGCAACGCTGATTTCGCGCATATTTATATTGAGCTAGCTTCTGAGTAATGAACAATTTTCGTCTCTAAAAATGGCTAATATTAGCTGCAGCTGATTAATTAAAACGGGATGTCGTCATCAAAATCTTCACTAAATTGCGGTTTTGCCTGTGGTGCAGGGGCTGGTGCAGATTGTCTTTGAGGCGCAGAGAAGCCGCCATTGCCACCGCTACCTTGATAGTTTTGTTGTGGGACATTATTGCTATAACCTCCACCCATGTTATGGCTCATGCTGCCATCATTTTGGCCGCGCGAGTCAAGCATTTGCATTTCATTAGCGCGAATTTCAGTGGTGTAGCGATCAACGCCTTGAGCGTCTTGCCACTTACGAGTTCTGAGCGAACCTTCGATATACACTTTCGATCCTTTGCGGAGATATTGCGCGGCAATTTCAGCCAATTTGTTGTTAAAGACAATCCGGTGCCACTCCGTACGCTCTTGTCTTTCACCAGTTTGTCGGTCGTTCCAACTTTCTGATGTGCCGATGCTGATATTGGTAATGGTTCCACCATTATCAAAAGATCGGCTCTCTGGGTCTGCGCCCAAGTTACCAATTAATATGACTTTATTTACACCACGTGCCATGGGTTCCTCTCTATATGCTCTGTCTAATTGTGGTTGATGTGTTAAGCAAAATGCTAAGCATCAATCGGCGTGATTTTATCACGGCTTTAAGATGCTATGTTATTCGTTTGCTCCGGATCAGTAAATAATTGTAGCAGAGCGTCGCGATTCAGTTCATTTTTATTCACTCTTAAGTAGGCGATGTCCTCATTCTCTGGCAGTATCGCCTCAATTACACCATTGATGTGGATCAGCTTTTCTGTCAACTGTTGTCGCTTGTTTAGCCAATACTTGCTAATAGTAAACATTTCTGTTTTCTCATTCTCTGGTATCTGTAAATCTTTGGAGAGCCACCACCAAGGTATAAATAGCAGTGCTAGGAATGACATGGCAGCAGTGATGCCAAAATATTGATGCAGGCTACCTACCAATGCACCACCCAGAAAAGTACCAAAAAATTGGCTTTGAGAATACAGGCCCATAGCTGTGCCTCTACCTGCTGGAGGCGCTAAACGGCTCACTAAAGCGGGCTGAGTTGCTTCTAGGTAATTAAAGCTGGCGAATAACAATAGCATTATCACGAAGAGCATCGTATAGCTGTAGTGAATAGCAGGGACTGTTAGAGTGATAGCTATACTCATAACGGCAATTGCTACCAGAAATGTACGGCGCATTTTCTGAGGTTCAGATTGCCTGAGCATCGGACTCATCAATATAAAGCCTAGCAATACCGTTGGAACGTAGAGATGCCAATGATTCTCGGTTGCTAGGTTTAATTCGGATACCAATAGAGGTGGTATTAATAAAAAGAACCCTGTTAACGCCATGTGTAAAATCAATACTCCGAAATTTAAACGCAGTAGCGCTGGGTCAGTCAACATCGCTTTAACTTTGCGGAGGTTGATATCAGTATCGGCATGAAAAGAGCGTGTAACCGTGCTAGGTACGACCCAGATTACCATGGCAATAGCGGCAATGCTAAGTGTAGAAATGACCAGAAACAAACCACTTAGCTGTAAGGCGGCGACTAAAATTGGCCCCAATATAATTGCCAGAACAAAACTGCCACCAATGCTAATGCCGATGATCGCCATCATTTTACTACGCTGTTCGGCGCGGCTTAGGTCTGCTGCTAATGCTAAGATAGAAGAGGAAATAGCACCAGCACCTTGCATGGCGCGGCCAATAATCAGGCTGCTAATGCTCTCAGAACTTGCTGCTACTAAAGAGCCGATGGCAAATAACACTAGGCCAAGAATAATCACCGGCTTTCGACCAATGCGATCTGAGAGCATGCCAAAAGGCACCTGCAAGCAGGCTTGTGTAGCGCCATAAATCCCCATCGCTAAACCAATGCTGCTGGGGCTTGCTCCATGAAAACCTGCTGCGGCTATCGCCAGAACGGGAAGCAGAGAAAACAACCCGAACATGCGCAGGGCATATAATCCCGCAAGGCTAAAAGCAGCACGTTTCTCTAAACCATTCATTTTATGATTCATGTCAATGTATTCTGTAAATTTGACTCATTTGTTGCTAGCGGTTTGCAAATTCAGCAAATGGTCGTTTGATTCTAAAATTAATGCCGCTATAGTATCAGGTTTGGTTTGGCAAAACATGTCGACCTATTACCTAATCCGTATAACTCCTAGTTAGCAAATAAAAGAAGCAGAATGTCAGTAAAAACCATCCAAATTCGTGGCGCGAGAACGCATAACTTAAAGAATATCGACCTTACTCTGCCGCGAGATAAGCTGATTGTTTTCACCGGCTTATCAGGCTCTGGTAAATCCTCCCTAGCGTTCGACACTATCTATGCAGAGGGACAAAGACGCTACGTAGAGTCGCTGTCAGCCTATGCCCGTCAATTCCTCTCAATGATGGATAAGCCGGATGTGGATCATATAGAGGGTTTATCTCCAGCAATTTCGATAGAGCAGAAAACTACTTCTCATAACCCTCGCTCTACCGTTGGCACGGTCACAGAAATTTATGATTATCTGCGTTTGCTTTTTGCGCGTGTGGGCGTGCCGCATTGTCCTAATCATCCAGACATTATATTGCAGGCACAGACCGTTAGCCAAATGGTTGATATTGTTTTGGCAGAACCAGAGGGCAGCAAAAAAATGCTGCTAGCACCAGTGATTAGAGGCCGTAAAGGTGAGCATATCAAACTGATGGAGAGTTTGATGGCGCAAGGATTCTTGCGAATCAGAGTAGATGGTGAAGTATTGGAGCTAGACAGCTATCCGCCGATTGATCCCAAGAAAAAGCATGATATTGAAGTGGTAGTTGATCGCTTTAAAGTACGTGATGATATGGTGCTAAGATTGGCTGAGTCTTTTGAAACAGCGCTGCGGTTATCTGATGGTCTAGCGATGGTGGTGGATATTGATGATGAGGACAACAATCATCTATTCTCTGCCGGATTTGCTTGCCCCAGCTGTGGCTTTGCGCTCACAGAGTTAGAGCCAAGATTGTTTTCTTTTAACAACCCGCATGGCGCTTGTGGTAATTGCGATGGTCTGGGTATGGAGCAGCAGTTTGATCCCGCGCTAATTATTACTAACCCCGCGCTAAGCTTAGCCGAAGGCGCAATTAAAGGTTGGGACAAAAGAACGACTTTTTATTATCAGCTAATACAGGCATTGGGTTCGCATTATAAGTTTGACCCTGAGATGGCTTGGGAGGCCTTGCCGAGCAAGGTGCAAGAGATTGTTTTATATGGCAGCGGCAACACTGAGATCGAATTTGAATATATTAATGGTCAAGGTCAAGCGCAAAAACGCAAGCATAGCTTTGAGGGCATTATTAATAACTTTGCTCGTCGCTATAAAGAAACCGACTCCAATATGGTACGCGATGAGTTGGCGAAATACTTGAGTCAAAAAGCTTGTAGCAGTTGTGGTGGTGAGCGTTTGAATATTTCCGCTAGATCGGTGTTAGTTGATAACAAGACCTTGCCAAGCATTACCAAGAAAAGCATAGAAGAGGCACTGTCTTATTTCTCTAGTCTGGAGCTTTCAGGCAATAGTGCTGAAATAGCGGACAAAATCCTTAAAGAAATCATTGAGAGGCTGACGTTTTTAAATAATGTGGGTTTGAGTTATCTAAACCTTTCACGCGGGGCAGACTCCTTGTCTGGTGGAGAAGCACAGCGGATAAGATTGGCTTCGCAAATCGGCGCGGGCTTAGTTGGGGTGATGTATGTGCTAGATGAGCCTTCTATTGGTTTGCATCAGCGAGATAACAGTAAGCTGCTAGAAACGCTAAAGCATCTAAGGGATTTGGGAAACACGGTCATCGTGGTTGAGCATGATGAAGATGCTATTCGATTGGCAGACTATGTGGTTGATATAGGGCCTGGTGCAGGAGTACATGGCGGCCATATCGTTGCAGAAGGCACGCCGCAAGAGATTATGGATCATCCCGAGTCCTCAACTGGGGCGTATTTATCTGGGCGGAAGTTTATTGCCGTGCCAAAGAAGCGTAAAAGTATTGAGAAGCAGCCTAAAATCCGCGTAATAGAAGCAGATGGCAATAAT
>CAKMZF010000099.1:0-8882 GCA_929200405.1 uncultured Gammaproteobacteria bacterium
GTCTTGTTCAAATATTGCAAAATCCAGTTTTGTAAACCGAAATGCGCTGTCATTCACCTTGCCTAGAAAGGTATTGTGTGGCGTTGCTACTGTTACTATTTCGTTTTCGGGTTGACGGATAATTGCTTGTATTAAAGCGCCTTGTTTGGCAACTAGCCAACGGGTTATCCGGTCATGGTCTGTTGCTATATTGGTTATATAGGTATGCATGATTTTGCAATCCCAAAATCGCAGCCAATACCATTTACCCTGTTCGTCTGGTATTTGAATAAACTTACGATAGTGCTGCACTAGCTCCGTCATGCTAGCGTTTGAGCGGATAAATATCCCACCACTGATTTCCCAATGTTTCTTAAAATAGTCTTTATGAAACTCCGGCACTAAATCAGCATCATTATAGGCACCTTCGGGTAATGTCATGTCCACCAGATAGGGGGCGACTTCCTCATAGGTCTCCGCCGCTTCGCCTTTAAACAGACATTTTATCTCAACATCCATGCCCGGTATTTCATCAATATCAAAGATTTTGGTTATCCGCTTTCTGGCTGCGGCATCTAGTAGTAGATAGGTCTTAGGCTTTATTGTTGGCTCTAGCTGTTTCTCTCCTTCAGCATCTACGTTTTCTTTTTCTAGTGATTGTTCCACGGGTTGATTAAACAGCAGTGGTTTTAATGCTTCCGCTATCCATGGTTGCTCCCAATAGGATAGCTCTGGGTCATGCGCTAGCGCAGGGATATCATATTTCTCTATACTCAGAAGTTCTGATTGCTGGGTGCCTTCTGCTCCTGCGCTTGCCGCTAATTGCGCCTTCTCTTTGACGGTTTGGTATGAAAATTCGATGGGTTTTTCATAGCTAAGTGCACTGGTTAGTTGATCAGTTGCTATATGATAGCCAACTCGCTGTTGGTGGCTCTCTAACAGCTCACAGTTTGAGAAGCTGATCAGTGTGAAGTTTTTGAGTTGTAAACGCCGAATCAGCATTCTGTGTGCCTGCTGGGTATCCATAGCGTATAGCCCAACTTTGCCAATGATATCTTCTGGATGCTGTTGATCTTTGGCTAACTTATCAGCTGTATTTTCTGCATTGAATAGCTCTGTCGGTCTGGCTTGAAACTCAGCCACCCATTTATAGTAATGATCTGTAGCTATCATTGCTCACTCTGTTTAATCAGGAAATATCGGTTGTTTGCTGTCAGCAGCTCATAAACAATAGCGTTACATATTATGTAAATCACGTGTCTCTAATATGGTATCTTTTATAAATTATGCTGAGGATAGCCACATTGATAAAAAATCACAAGCATTTATAGTTATCCATTTCAAAATGCTTGTGATAATAGTTACTTAGATTTTTTATTCGACTTATATTGGTCAGTTCAGCTGTCTCGTTTCGCAGCCTATGATGGTGAGAGTGCGTAAGTGAAAGTAATTAACTCGCACTATCTGTCTCATCACGCTCTTTATGGGGTGGATAGCCAAATGCATCACGGTAACATTTACTAAAATGTGATTGCGAGGTAAAACCGGTGGCCAGTGCCACATTCATCATGGAGTGTCCTGTTAATCTCAGCAGGTTTTGAGCTTCTTTTATTCGCAGATGCAGATAGTAGCGTTGTGGGGTTGTGTTTTCATGTTTTTTAAATAATCGCTCTAATTGTCTAAGCGATATACCAACTCGCATAGCGATTGCCCCTGTCGGAAGCGGTGTATCCAAATGGGTATCCATAATACCAACGGCCATTGCTAATTTCGGTGATTTGGTAAGCAATGTTTGATAGCTGGCAATTTTTTGATTCTCATCGCCATGACGAAATCGCGCATGAATAAATTGATCTGCCACTTGCGTGGCGATATTGTGCCCTGCTGCTTCGGAAATTATTTGCAGCATCATGTCTAATGAGGCGATTCCTCCAGAGCAGGTAATTCGGTCGTAGTCAAACTCATAAAGATGTGGTGTTACTGCTAGCTCCGGATAGGACTCTGATAGGCTGAGAATGTTTTCCCAATGGATAGTCGTATTGTAATTGTCTAGCAGGCCAAGTTGTGCCAACTGCTCTGTTGCGGTGCTTAGACCACCTAAGATAGTTTTGTGGCCTTGATAATGGTGCAGCAGTGCACTAATTTTTTTGATCGGCAGCTCTTTCGGCGTCAAGCCACCAATTAATAGACAGCAGTCAACATGCGGTGGCTGTAAAAAGCTTTGGTCGGCAGCTATTTTCACCCCATTACTGGCTCTGATAGGTTCGCCTTCTGGCGATATAACATGCCAAGTGAATAATTGTTTGTTCAGCTGCCGATTGGCTGAACGTAGTGGCTCTATTGCATTGGCAAAACAAATCATCGAGAAATTGTCTAGCGGTACAAAGGCAAAGCTCGTAGGAGTTTTGCATAAAGGCCTGTTATGTTCTGAGTCTATTTGCTGTTGCATTCTAGAATTTATAGTAGTTTCTCTTATCCACATCAATGACCGATTTGGTTTTGTTTGATCTGAGTTTTTATTTGATCCAACATAAGTTAATATTCAAATTTTGTTCAGTCGCTAGCCAGTCAATCATGGTACTATATAGGATTAGAAAAAAGCAATCTATTGAACTGATGCACTTAAACCTTACTGCAAAATTTCTGTTCTTGTGTGTATTATTTTTGGTGCCGCCTGCGCAGGCTTTTGATTTTTCAAAGCTCAACCCTTTTGCACCTAAAACAGTTGCTACTGACCATATCCCCAATCCCATTTATTATCAAGTCGGCATTAATATGCCAAAGTCTGATAGTGCTTTAGTCAAAAAAATTGAACAACAGTCTCTGCTGCTCAATAGCACAGACATTCCTGTTGCCGGCGGTATTAGCTTAATTAGTAAAGCCAAATCTGAATTCGAAAACTTGATTGGCATCTTATATAGCGAGGCTTATTATGGTGGCGTCGTTGATATGGCTATTAACAGTATTCCTATTAGTCAACTCAAGCCTACCCAGGACTTTGACCCAAAGAAGCGAGCTATTATCTCCGTTTCTATTCGTCCCGGTGAAAAGTTCCGTTTAGCCAAAGCAACTATAGACAGTTCCCCTCTAAGCATTGACCCTAAACTATATAATCTCTATAGAAATGGCAATGCTGGCTCGGAGCTAATCTTGGATGCAGAGCAGCAGATTGTAGCAGACTTGCGTGCCCAAGGCAGGCCGCTTGCCAAAGTAATTAAAAGTGATGTGTCCGCAGATCATAGCACCAATCGTTTAGATGTGACCATCAAAGTGGACCCTCATAAAAAAGCCAGTTTTGGTAGTACTACTGTTTTGGGTGCTGAGAATATAGACCCGGATTTTGCTAGATACATGCTGGATATTCAAAAAGGTGAAGTTTTTAACCCAACAGAAATCGGTAAAGGCTTGCGGCGCTTAAGGGGTTTGGATGTTTTTAACAGCGCTAGTATTTCAGAGGCCGATATTTTGTCTAAAAATAATCAACTGCCGTTAACTCTGGCACTCTCTGAGCGCAAGCCAAGGGTTATCGGTGCGGGCACCGAATACTCTACTACCGATGGTATTGCTCTTAAAAATTACTGGCGCCACCGAAATCTGTTTGGGCAGGCAGAGAAACTCAGTTTTGAATCTGAAGTTTCACGAATAACCAAAGCAGAGAGTTGGGATACTCTGAACTATTTAGCGCAGCTTAGTTTTGATAAACCCGGATTTTTGCATCCCGATGCTGCTTATGGTGCAGCATTGCGAGTAAAACAAACCGTAGATGAGGCTGCTACTGGCAATGATATTCGACAGAGCCGATTGGTTGAGCTAACCAACCAGTTCACTCGCAAATTTGATGAACAACGTGATATCTCTCTCGGTGTCGGCTTGGAATATACTGAGGAGGTTTCTAACAACAACACCACCACTTATTTAGTCGCTAGCTTGCCCTCAACATTGCGCTGGGATTATAGAAACAGCAAGCTCAACCCAAGTCAAGGTTGGCAAGCAAAGGCTTCTATAGAACCGGGTTACGAGGTTCGTTCTGAAAAACCTTATCTCAAGATTGACGGGGAAGCTTCCCACTACTTTGCGCTTGATGTCAAAAAATCTTGGGTGATTGCCAGTAGAATTGCTGTCGGCAGTTTTGCGTTGGGTGGTGAGACCTTGCCCACAAAAAAGCGTTTTTATGCTGGCGGTGGCGGCTCTGTCAGAGGTTATAGTTATCAGCGCATCGGCCCTAAAGATAGCCAAGATCTGCCCACTGGTGGGTTATCTCTACTAGAGTCTTCGCTAGAGCTGAGAAAGCAGATAACTGAGAAGTTCCAAATTGTACCATTTATCGATGCCGGCGTGGTTAGTAATGAGCGCCTACCGACTGTTGATGATATACGCTATGGTGCTGGCTTGGGACTGCGATATCTCACGCCTATCGGTCCTTTGCGACTAGACGTAGCTGCACCAATTAACAGAGATGACAATGAAGATAGCTATGCGATCTATGCTGGCATCGGTCAAGCTTTTTAAGCGTCATGATTATACAAGATCATAGTAGACTATTGTGAAAGTACTGAAATCATTACTCAAAATTTTCACCAGCTTTATTTTGGTCATAGTATTGCTATGTGCGCTAGTACTCGCTTATGTTGGCTATACCAGTAGCGGTCAACAGCAGCTAACAAATTTACTCAATAAATTTCTCAGCAATGATACCCAGACCATTGAAATATCACCGATACAAGGGGGTCTATCTGGTGAAATAACTATTGATAAATTCACCGTTACTGAGAAAGATCAGCCGAACAAGTTAGCTGTATTAAATAACATTGATATTAACTGGAACCCTTGGGCTTTATTTAGTGGAAAGCTAGACATATCACTAATAACCGTTTCCTCAACTAAGTTATCTAAACCCTCTATTGAACGTAACAAAACTACTTCACCAGACAAGGCTCCGTTTACATTGGCTAACTTACCGATGGCTGTTGAGATTAATCAATGGTCCTTCGATGAGATCATTCTGAGTCCCGACATCATGGGCGCTACGGCAACATTATCTAGCAGTGGCGCACTCGCTGTTACCTCTAACAAATTAACCGTCAATACAATCATCAGTAGAATTGATGCCGTTGAAGGTATCATCAATGCCAATATTGCTTATATACCGATGGAGAATATTCTAGATCTAAATATCCGTGCCAATGAACCAAAGCAAGGTTTAATCACTCATTTTCTAAAACTACCTAGCGACAGTGCCACTACACTCCAACTTAATGGACAAGGAAACATTCAAGCATGGCAAGGAGCTTTAAAACTCTCTTTAGATGAAACAATGGTCACTGAGTTAACACTTTTGCAAACTCTAAAACCGACATCAGAGAATCACATTGTTTCAGTTACCGGAAATACTCAATTAGCAACACTCTTACAGGGGCAACTGCCAGCAAAAGTAATCGGCTTGGCAGATATATTGGCAGGTAAAACTGCAATCAATATACAGGCCGAGATCAATCCGCTGAATTTATCAGTGCCACAATTAGACGCAAAACTGGCAAATAGAAACTGGCTAGCATCAGCAGTTGGCGACTACAATATCAATAAAGCACACTTACAAAGCAACTTGCAATCTAGCTCAGACACAGCGCTTTCTTTAACGCTTGAAAATAAAGCACTCTCCGTTAATAACATTAGCTTAGCTCTGGCTAAAGTGGATACTGAGGTTGATGCACAGCTGCGCTTTGATGCAGCTGAGTTTGATGATGATAACTACCATGTGAAAGGCTTACAGGCCGATATTAACCTAGATGTTGACGACATTAATATACAAAATATTGATGCTAAAATAACTGGTGCAATAGGCAGTGTAACTGCAAAATCACTGTCCGAGCCTGCACTAACTCGATTACTTAGCACACCACTCAACTTTTCCAGCAAAGCAAATTATCATGATAACGTGATTACAGCAGAAGACTTTACACTGAAAAGTAAAGCATTAGGTGCGGATATAAAAGTTACTGGAAACTACAGTCTAGACCAAAAAGACTTTAGTGCAAAACTACTCTCTACATTAGCCGCAGAGTCTTTTGCTGATATACCTGGATATCAAAAGCTCGCTGATTTAGGCATTATTACATTAAAATCTAGGGTTTCTGGCAATCTGTCGACGCTGTTGACCCAAACTATCACCGCAAAGAATTCAACGACCTTAGATATCAATAATGTAGAGCTAGTCAGTCAAGCACTTTCTCTCAAGGGTGCTGGCTCTATTAAAGACAACAAAATAGACCTGACTGCCTCTAGCCAAATAGCCAATGCCGCTATTATTCATCCAGATTTGGTAGGCGCTCTACAACTTGAGAGTACCGTCATGGGTCAGCTGGATAACTTCACATTGCAAACGTCACTGACATCCTCGCAGCTGTCCTATAAAGAAAGTTCTCTGCAACAAGTTGATGCTAACGTTGATGCGAAGATAGTTAACAATGCACTAAATGGCAATCTGACTCTGACAGCCAACCACCAAGGGGAAGCGATATCGCTAGCCACCCATATTACACAACAAACACTAGCAGAAAATACAGGATGGCGATTAGATAATACCCGCTTTCGTTTTGCTGACAATGCTATAAATGGCGATTTGTTTGTTAACAATGCATTTGTTCCTTCAGGGAAACTGCATTTTTCGCTCCCAGATTTACAGGCCTTAGGCGCATTAGCCAATCAGCAAATTTCCGGTAGTGTCGGTGGTAAAATAAACCTAGCTAACACCAACCCAGAATCGATAGAGATAGTATTTAATGGTAATAACATTTCCGTACAAAATATGGATATTCCTGCCACACAAGGCGAAGTCTCTGTACAAAATTGGAAAAAACAGCCGAGAATAGATGGCACGGTCATCATGCCTAGCCTGAGTGTTAGTAATCAAAACCTCACTAATATAACCCTAGATTTAGCAACTTCTGATGATAAAACATCCATCGATGCCGGATTTGATTATCTCGATGAGACCATAAGTATTCAAGGGCAACTGATTGATAGCAATGGCAGTCGATTGTTTAATTTACAGCGCTTTAGTGGTAACTATCAAGGCATCCCAATCAAATTAGAAAAACCGACGGCATTCGATCTGAATCAAGGCATTCAGTTCTCTGATCTTGATTTACTAATAAGTGGCGGCAACATCAATAGCTCTGGCCGCATTTCAAATAGCTCCTCTGCTGCGATACAACTCAACAATATAGATATTGGTCAGCTCACTACCTCCCTACCTGATCTAAAAGCAACAGGCAAGATCAATGGGAATATCACCCTCTCTGGGCAAGCCAATAACCCCGAAATGTTATTTGATTTACAACTCAAGAACTTTAACAGTAAGCTAACGGCAGATAACGGCATGGATGATCTTATTGTTGCTACAAAAGGCTCTGTGAAAAATAAAACGATTTACCTAGATACAGATATTCACAACAAAGGAGGTCTCAAGCTCAATGCCAATGGGGATATTAATTTGGAGAGTTTCTTGCTTGATATTGTCCTCACAGGAGAGCTACCTCTCAAACTTATGGCTGTGTCTTTGGCAAAGAACAACATTGCTGTTAAAGGAAATCTACTGCTCGATTTAACGGCCTCAGGCAGCGCCCTAGATCCTAACTTAAGAGGCACTATCAGCAGCTCTGACATCAATGTTTATGATGGTAATTCTGGCATCACTTTTGCCCCGATAACCATTGATGGAAATCTCGAAGGAAAAACCCTGCTCATCAAGAAAATAGTAGCGCCACTCTCCACTGGTGGTCGGCTTGTTGGTAGCGGAGAGCTAATAACTAACGTCGAAGAAAATTTACCTATAAAAACCAGTCTCCAATTTATTCAAACAAATTTCACCGATGGTGACATCATAGACACTACCATCAATGGAGAAATAATCTTAAATGGAGAGCTACTAGGGGACTTAACCGTTGGTGGATTATTAGAACTGAATAAGACCCATATCAATATTCCCGAGGTTCAACCCAGTTCTGTTTCAAAACTAGAAGTAACGCATAAAAACTCCTCTCAGGAAATTCTTAACCAATGGGAACAAGTTAGACAGAAAAGTAGCAATAAGAAGAGCAAGCCGATCAACTTGGATATTAGCATCAAAGCCAATAATCAAATTTTCTTACGTGGTCGAGGCATTAATGCCGAACTAAGTGGCGAGGTTCGCCTAAAAGGCAACAGCTTGCGGCCAACTACTGAAGGTGCACTACAACTCACTAGGGGTAGAATTATTATCTTAGAAAAACGTCTAGACCTAACAGAAGGCAGAGTCAATTTCTTTGGTAGCTTAATACCACAACTCGACCTAACTGCAGAACAACAAGGCAAAAATGCTCTAATCACTGTTACAGTCAAAGGTTCTGCTGACGATCCCGAAGTTTCATTTTCATCAGTTCCTTTTCTGCCGCAGGACGAACTAGTGGCTCAGTTGCTGTTCACACGCTCATTAAATCAGCTCTCGCCACTGCAATACGCCCAATTAGCTGACGCAATCGCCAAGCTCACCGGCTCAGATAATGGTTTAGGGTTAAACGTGGCTGACAAACTTCGGGATGCAATAAATGTCGATGATGTCGATTTAAAAACAGACCCTGAAACAGGTGATGTATCTCTGGTCATTGGAAAATATATCAATGACAGAACTTACGTGACAGTAGAGCAAGGCGGCAGTGCAGAATCTGGTAAAGCCACCATCGATTTACAAATCGGTCGTGGCATCAAATTACATGGAGAGGCGGTTCAAACTGGTGAGGCCAAATTGGGGCTCTACTACGAAAAAGAGTATTAATTAACTTGAACTAATTACATCAATTAGCAGCTAGTTGGTAAGCCACTCTTTACATTCTCCGAATTCTCACCGGCTCTACAAGACCAAACTA
>CAKMZF010000099.1:8982-10083 GCA_929200405.1 uncultured Gammaproteobacteria bacterium
TCTATAATCGAAAAACCTCTGGCTTTCTTTTTAAAATTCATCATTTTTCCTATTTTTCAGTAGCTAGGAGAGGAAGGATATTTATCTTGTAAATGTAAGTATAAGGAATTTATTATTACTTCGCATTAATTCAAGTTTTTGACATATACGCATCTAAAGCAACGACTTAGCATAACAAGAATTACAAATACATTTTATTCTTAAAAATTCACTCCTTTTTAACCTTAATTCTCATACATAGTGATAATATGAGAATAATATAAATATAATTAATTTTAATAAATAGTTACCTTATTTATTTTACATTCTGCCTTCTAGATGACATTCAATCACTAATAATTCATCAAATTGCATATTTTTTACAATACATCCTTATTTCATATTAAAATATACTTATGAATAGCCATCAGCACATACCAACCATCATTAATCTACTCTATCAAAACAAATTTTTAGATCGGGAGACCTTCGACAGACTGACCAAAACAGCTTTGCCAAATGAAGAACCTTTATTAACTACTATTGCCAAATATGCAGATAAAACCACCATTGACATTGCCCACACCTTATCTGAAGTGTTGGGTTACTCTCTGCTTTCATTAACCGATGTTCGCTTTGAGTCATTGCTTACAGACATCCTTGAAGAGCGCTTCATTATTCAACATCAGGTGATTCCACTAAAGCAGAATGATCGCACACTTCACATAGCCATAGCTGACCCCACTGCTTTTTCAGTCATTAAAGAAATCCGTTATCTCACTGGTTTAACGCCAGAACCGGTAATTGTTCCCCAAGAGCAACTCTCCATGTTTATCGGCGTATTAGAACGTAAACTAAATCTGCCTAATATGCATGATGAAGCATTAGCCGTGGATTTTGCAGAATTTGAAACCGCAGAAGCCCAAGAAAATGATAGCAGTACTTTCTCTGATGATGATGCTCCGGTTATACGTTATGTGAATAAAATTCTCGTTGATGCAATTCGCGTCAATGCCAGTGACATTCATTTTGAGCCCTATGAGAATAGCTACCGCATTCGTTATCGCGTTGATGGCGTTTTAAGTATTGCAGCCGTTCCACCCACAGCGCTAGCATCGAGAA
>CAKMZF010000100.1:0-8033 GCA_929200405.1 uncultured Gammaproteobacteria bacterium
CTGATGAGGCAGCGGAATAATGAAGTATGTTATTATTGGTTTAGATGCACCAGGCAGCCTTCCTAAGCGCAAAGCTGTCAGGGAAGCGCATTTGGCGAGATTGCAGCTATTGCAAGATGCCGGTAGATTATCAACAGCTGGCCCTATGCCAGCTGTTGATATACATGAGGCAAGCCCAGCTGGGTTTGCTGGTAGTACTATAATTGCAGATTTCGATAGTTTAGCGGCGGCAAGAGCGTGGGCGAATGACGACCCCTATGTTGCCGAAGGCATCTACAGAGAGGTTATGATATTTCCTTATATACAGGTTTTTCCATAGCCTGAACTGCATTGCTTCTAGTATCTCTATCTAGGTATTGTGACTGGTATGATACTTAAGAGTTTTAATTATGATTGATAATGTAAAGCGCATTGCTGTGATAAAAGAAAAAATTACCGCAGCAATAAATGTTGTAGCGATTGATGTGCAAGATGATAGCCATCTTCATGTTGGGCATGCCGGTGCCAAAGACGGTGCAGGGCATTTTACAGTGACCGTTATTAGCAATGAATTTTCTGGTATGTCTTACTTATCAAGGCATCGGAAGATATACCAAGCGGTTGGGGAAATGATTCCAAATGAAATTCACGCACTGGTTATTCGTCCCAATACGCCTCTTGAAGCTGAAGAAGTTTAATCCACCAAGAAGAATATAAGCTGGTTCTGTGAGCGAGATAATATCAGGAGATTCCTTAGAGATAGTGACGAATCAGCAGGGGATACATCAAAACCTTCATGCAGCTGTGCATAAACATCTATCGACTACTTTTGAAAAACCTTACCATGACGATAATCTCGTCGCATTTGAGTCATTTCTGCGGTGGCATCAAAGTGATAAGCCATTATTTTTAGACAGCTGTTGTGGTGTCGGCGAAAGTACAGTGCATTTAGCTCGCGGTAATCCAAGTGTTCAAGTTCTAGGCTGTGATATTTCCACTCATCGACTGGCTAAAGTAAACAAGCAATCTAATAACAAAAACAACGATGAAGCATTGCCTGAAAATATGTTGTTATTACATGCTGACATTATTGATATATGGCGGTTGTTACTGGCTGCTGATATTAGGCCGCTACAACACACTATTTTGTATCCCAATCCGTGGCCAAAATCTAAGCATTTGCAACGTCGCTGGCATGGCTCAGCTATCTTTCCGACCATTATTACACTTGGAGGGAGTTTAGTAATGCGTAGTAACTGGGCACTTTACTTGCAAGAATTTTCAGCTGCTTTGTCTGTGGCAAATATAGACTCTCAGTTAACTGCTTATGCACCTGAGCTGGCAGAGGCGATTACACCATTTGAGCGTAAATATATTCGCAGTTGTCATAAGTTATATCAATTGCAAGCATATTTGGGATAAGCTTTTCTTACATTTTGTTACAAAGTGTCATACTTTTGAGAAGTTTGTTACCTAGTGATTCAGCATAATAGCTCCATCTTAATTAACAACACAAACAGGAGCATTAAGATGTTTAAGAAAATTGGGCTAGTTTTACTCGGTTTTGTTCTAGGTGCCAGTGCCTTTTTTGGTGTGGCAATCGCTAAGATGAGTCACTTTGGCGATCATTGGGAGAGTGGTAAATTCTCACAGAAAATTGAGCAGAAAATAGCGGATAAGTTAACGCTAAATGATACTCAGAAGGCAGCATTGACTAAAATAGTTGACCACGTAGAAGCACAGCGTAGTGGTATGAATGAGAGCTTTACAGATACCAAAATACTATTGAAAAGTCAGGCATCTGCTGAAAAGTTTGATAGAGATGCGGTAATAAACTCCGTGACTGCTAGATTAGACGATATGAAGCAGGAAGTTCCAGTGATGGTAAACTATACCGCTGATTTTATGGATAGTTTAACAGCTGAACAACGTACTCAAATTGCTGAGATATTAGAAAAACGTCACGGCAAAAGAGGTTGGGGTAAGCACCATAAATGATTTAGCTAAATTGTTTTGCTTATAAGCCTTATAATCTAGATATCTCAAGGGATATCTAGATTATTGTTGCTTATGATACCCATACTTAAACGATCACAACCAGTAATTAACTTTGCGACATAAAATGACTACACTTGATAATAGTACCGACAATAGCGACATAAACCAGCCAACTGTGTTAATTGTGGATGATGATGTAAGGTTAGCCCAGCAGCTTGAGCTATATTTGCAAAAATACCAATTCACAACTGCTATAGCTTATAAACCCTCGGAGGCCTTTGAGTGGTTATCAAACAATCATGCTGATGCAGTTATTTTAGATGTTATGCTGCCGGAGATGGATGGCTTCGATGTTTGTAAAAAAATTCGTCAAAACAGCGATGTTCCAGTGGTTATGTTGACGGCGAGGGGAGAGCCCATGGATCGCATCATTGGTTTAGAGATAGGTGCTGATGATTATTTGCCTAAACCATTTGAACCGCGGGAGTTGGTTGCACGTATTAATGCGATCCTTAAGCGGGTTGCTCATCAGCCAAGCAATGAGGCTGATGAGTCTAAGCAGATACGCTTTAAAGATTTGTTGATTGATACCCATTTACAGCAAGTTATCGTTAATGATAAGCCGATAAAACTAACTAATATGGAGTATAAGTTGCTAGAGATTTTGGCATCGGAGCCAGGAAAACCTTATAACCGTGATGACATAATGAACCTACTCAGAGGGATAGATGCAGATATTTTCTCCAGAGCGATTGATGTTGCCGTGAGTCGCTTGAGGCAGAAACTCAAGCCTACTGAGTATATTCAAACTGTCTGGGGCAGTGGCTACGCATTTATCGCGCCCAGTGAATAACTAACAAATACATGCCTGCCGCTATGCAAAGCCTGGTAAACCCTATGAAAAAAATCTTCGCTTTAATTCTCCAGCGATTTAAATCAGTTACGGTTCAACTTTGGCTAATTTTTATTGCTTTTACCTTTGCATTGTCTGTGATTTTCTCTTTTAGCTTTGGCAAAGCGATGCAGCGAAATTTTGAAAATGTATTAGCACCTCATATGGTGCAATATATGCGTTTCACATTGAGAGATATCGGTACCCCTCCATCGCTAGATAGAGCTGAAGCTATCGGAAAAAACTTACCTCTGACTCTGTGGATAATGGGGCCAGATGATCTGTTTTGGGCTTCCTCAGGCGCAGAGCAGCGAGACTATCAGGCTTTCTTAAAGCATCTAGATTACTATGACGACCACTATTACAAGCGCGATTTTTTTCAATCATCATTATCACAGGACTTCGAAAGTAGTATTGAGCAATGGATAAAAACTGATAGACCGCATGGCGGTAATAAAAAGGGTTTTGAAAAAGGTAAATATAGACCTCATAAAAGTCACCCAATTCCTAGATCTTGGCAGCGTAAATTGGGTAGGCAAGCGTGGATGGTTAGAGGTGAAGATGGTATTATCTTTGGTATAAAAAAAGGCAAATACCGTTACTTTTTCGAGTTTGATATCAATCACAGAGATTGGGAAGAGGCAGCGAGTATGCTGCTTTTTGGTACCTTATTTTTATTAACCCTGCTATTTTTATTGCTGAGATGGCTATTTAAGCCAATTCAGGAAATCAGCACTGGCGTTAAAGAATTCGCTCAAGGTAATTTAGCGTACCGAATTCCACTTAGAAAGCGCAATGAGCTTAGTGAACTGGCGAATAACACCAATGTAATGGCAGAACGGCTTCGTGCGTATATAGACTCTAAACGTGTGTTATTACTAGGCATGTCACATGAGCTAAGAACACCTATCACACGCTCAAAATTAACTCTAGAGTTTTTGCCTGATGGTGATGAGAAAGAGAATTTACAGCAAGATTTGGCGGAGATGACTGCGATTATTGAGGAACTTCTAGCTGCTGAAAGAGCGGGTGATAGTGTTGAGGGTAATCAGCAACACCTGACTACAGTTAATATGAAAGCATTAGTAAGTTCAACACTAGCACAGATGTCAGCGCTTGATAAAGTTATTCAAGAAGTGGCAGACAGTTATATTCAAGCAGATGAAGTTAGATTGAAACTGCTGTTGAGAAATCTCATTAGCAATGCTTTACGACATAACCGAGATGAGCTTGGCCAAGTAGTGGCTGCGGTGCAACAAACCGAGGATACGTTTGTGTTAAGTGTCAAAGATTATGGTCTGGGAATTGCCAAAGCAGATGTAGAAAAAGTAACGGAGCCATTCTACCGAGCGGACAGTGCCAGAACTAGGGGGCAAGGTGGCGTAGGCTTGGGTTTATATCTCTGCAAAGTTATTGCAGAAGCGCATGGTGCTGAATTGGTAATAGATAGTGAGGAGAATGTAGGAACTACGGTGTCTTTTATATTGACAAAGCGTTAGACGTTTTCTGAGTTGCTAACGATACTAGTGAAAAGCGAATAAGAAGATCAACGAATGAATCCTCTTATTCGCAAAAAACCAGATCGGTTGTTATTTCCTTAGTTCTCTTTGGCGTATTTCTGTGCCTGAACCACACTAAGCGCTGTCATGTTGACCAAGGCTCGGACAGATGTCGAATGTGGCAATACATGCACAGGTTGCTTGGCTCCCAATAATATTGGCCCAACACGAACACCGTTACAGAGTGTATGAATAAGGTTTAGAGCAATATTTGCTGCATCTGCATTCGGGAATATAAATAGATTAGCTCCGCCTTCAAGTGTGGAGCTAGGCATTGTTTTTTGACGTACTTTTTCAACTAGCGCTGAATCTGCCTGCATTTCACCATCTATCATTAGTGTTGGCTCTCTCTCTTTAATAAGTTTGAGTGCTTTACGCATGTTCACCGCATCTCTGGTATTGTGAGAGCCAAAGTTAGAGCGAGATAGCATAGCCACTTTTGGCTCTATGCCAAAGGCACGAACTTCGGCAGCTGCCATGATTGTCATGTCAACTATATTCTCTAAATTCGGCTCATCAGCAACGTGTGAGTCACAGAAGAAGAAAGTACCAGCATCTAGGATCAGTGCACTGACACTAGAAAGATGCTCAACTTCTGGGCGGCGACCAATGATATTTTCAACAATATTGATGTGCTTGCCATAAGGGCCAACAATGCCGCAGATCATTGCGTCAGCTTCATTTCTATGTAGCATTAGTGCAGCAACCACGGAGTTTTTGGTACGAACAGAATGCTTGGCATTGCTAGGTGATATCCCTTCGCGTCCCATAATCTCATGGTAATTTTGCCAATAAGCGTTATAGCGAGGATCATCGTTAATATTACAGATTTCAAAATCGATATTTTCTTTTATGCGAAGGCCTAGCTTGTTTATGCGATCTTCAATAATGTCTCGGCGGCCCACTAATACCGGAAAGGCTAGGTTTTCATCGATAGATTTCTGAGCTGCCTGTAAAACGGTATATTCCTCGCCCTCTGCGTAGACAACACGACTAAGCTTCTCACCGCTGTGATGGCTTTGCGCTAACGCAAATATGGGCTTCATTAGGTTGCCAGACTTAAAATTCAGGATAGAGAGTTGAGCCCGATAGGCTTCCATATCTTCAATATGCTTTCGCGCCACGCCGCTATCCATCGCAGCTTGCGCCACAGCAGAAGCTACTTCTACTATCAAGCGTGGGTCAAATGGCTTTGGAATAATGTTATTTTTATCAAAAGTGGTTGGCTCACCACCATAAGCCTCTAACACTAGCGGAGATACTTCAGCCATTGCTAGGTCGGCGATGGCTTTGACAGCAGCAATTTTCATCTCCTCATTAATGGTAGAAGCGTTGACGTCTAAAGCGCCACGGAATAGGAAAGGAAAGCAGAGTACATTGTTGACTTGATTTGGATAATCAGAGCGACCTGTTGCGATAATCGCATCTTCGGTAACTTCTCTGGCAAGCTCTGGCAATATCTCTGGGGTTGGGTTTGCAAGCGCCATAATGATTGGCGACTTTTGCATTTTTTTAACCATATCCTGCTTGAGAATGCCTGCCGCTGATAGTCCTAAGAATATGTCGGCATCTTCAATGGCATCATCAAGTGTTCTGGCATTGGTTTCCTGTGCAAATGGCGCTTTCCATTTGTCCATGCCGCTGTCTCTGCCTTTGTAGATGACACCTTCTCGGTCAGTTACCAAGATATTACTGCGGTCCATGCCCATAGACACTAACAGGTTTAGACAGGCTAGCGATGCGGCGCCTGCACCAGAGGCAACGAGTTTTACGTCTTCGATAGCCTTGTCACATAAACGCAGGCCATTTAGAACGGCGGCGGCAACGATAATAGCGGTGCCATGTTGGTCATCGTGAAAGACTGGAATGCTCATTCTTTCACGGAGTTTTTGTTCAATTTCAAAACAACTTGGCGCTGTTATGTCTTCTAAATTAATACCGCCGAAAGTTGGCTCTAATCTGGCGACAGTCTCGACGAACATATCGACTTCTTTTTCATCAACTTCAATATCAAAAACATCGATGTCGGCGAATTTTTTGAAAAGAACAGCTTTGCCCTCCATAACTGGCTTTGAGGCAAGTGGACCAATATCTCCTAAGCCTAATACTGCTGTCCCATTACTGATCACGGCAACCAAATTACCTCTAGAGGTGTAGCGTTGTGCGTTTGCAGGGTCGTCTGCTATTTCTTCACATGCTTTAGCAACACCAGGAGAATATGCTAACGAAAGATCTCTCTGTGTGGCCAGCGGCTTAGTTGCAGTGATAGCAAGTTTTCCAGGCTTTGGAAACTCGTGATAATAAAGGGCGTCTTGGTCTAAATTACTTGGCATAAGTCTACTTTACTGTTTTAAATTTGTTAATTGGGTTAAAGGGTTTAACTTGTTTATTCGCAATTGTCTAGATAGTGATATTAAGGGTAGCCCTATTAGTGCATTGGGGTCTTCTGTATGTATAGCATCAAAAAGGGTAATGCCAAAAGCTTCGGATTTAAAGCTGCCTGCACAGTTATAAGGTTGTTCGATTTCCAGATAATAACTAATTTCTTGTTTAGTAAGTGTACGGAACTTCACTTCTGTTGTGTCTAGGTCGTACTGTAGTGAGAGATTATTGCCTACAGTGGCAACACCGGTGTAAAAAACAACTGATTTTCCAGAAAAACTTTGCAACTGCTTTACAGCGGTTGCATGATCGCCTGGTTTACCAAGCTTGGTGGAGTCAAAAAAACAAGTTTGATCGGAGCCAATACAGAGGTAGTCTTTATTAGGGTTATTGCTCATTAGCTGTTCAAGCCCGGCATGAGCCTTGGCTATAGATAGCCTTTTGACCATTTGCTGAGGTGACTCAGCTGGTTTGGGTGTTTCATCTGTGGCAGGGGAAAGAGTCTTAAAGGGAATGTTTAATTTCCCTAGAAGTTCTTGTCGAAAGATGGAGGTAGAACAGAGGTGGATTTCTGTCACGACATTCACTTTATAGTATGTTGAGAAAAACAAGTATTAAAAAAATGCGATTATTTGCGCTAAATTTTATCCGCAAGTAAGGCAACTATAAGGTACACTATGCGCCAATTATTATCAAATCAGTAAGCACAAAAAATGGCGAATACAGCACAAAAAAATTCAAGATACATTTATGCTATTGATGCTTGCAAAGCTCAGCAAACCTATGATTACCATTTTGAGAATGCAGATCTACCGAGATTAGCAGAGTTTGCAATAATCCTAACTGGTGACGTTGAGGCGAAGCTGATTTTTTTTCAAGACAGATTATATAAGCCCTATGTAACAGTACGTTTGGATGCCAACATCGGCTATCCTTGCCAACGCTGCTTCGAAGATGTCAAGCAACATCTGCAAATTGAAAGAGAGTTAGTGGTCTTATTAAGTGATAAGCAAGATGAGCAAAACTTTGCTCCTGAACATGAACCAATTTGGTTAGACGAAGAATTGATGCTAGATGTGGTGCAGGTAATAGAAGATGAGATTTTATTAGCAGTTCCCAGTCACCCATTGCATGAACAGGCAGATTGCCATGTTCAGACAACACAAGATGCATTTAGCGTAAATACACAAACTCAAATACCATTGGCATCCGATAGCGCTGAA
>CAKMZF010000100.1:8133-10017 GCA_929200405.1 uncultured Gammaproteobacteria bacterium
ACCAAAAACAAACGACTAAGATTTTTTTAGCATTTGATGGTTAATTTCACTATACCTACCGAGGAGACTTCGGTATAATCGCGCGCTTTGTAGCACCAACTTATTCGGTGCCGTGTAACAGATTCGAATTAATTCAAGCCGTGAGGCTTAAAACAAAGAGGTTTCTATGGCCGTTCAACAAAATCGTAAAACTCGTTCAAAGCGTGGCATGCGTCGTTCACACGATGCAATTTCTGGCACTACAGTAACTCAAGAGCAGGCTACAGGTAGTTACAGATTGCGTCACCACATGTCAGATGATGGCTTTTACCGTGGTCGCCAAGTGGTAGATATGTCTCCAGCAGTAGATGACGAAGAAGAGGAAGGCGAAGAGTAAGCACAATTTACTAAACTACCTTAGTTATTGGACTCACCAATAACAAGTAACCTTATGTCTACAATTACAATAGCAGTAGATGCGATGAGCGGTGACAACGGTGTTGTCTCAACTGTCGATGCAATCGCTATATTTTTGAAGTCATTTGATTCTAATAAAGTACCGACAGTGCTAATTGTCGGTATTGCGGATGAAATAAATGCAGCACTTTCTAGTGCAAGCCTCCAGACCTCTGAAAAGTTGCAAGTGATTGCTGCTACAGAGATAGTCACAATGGACGAATCGCCAGCGACAGCGTTGCGTGGCAAGAAAGATTCCTCTATGCGTGTCGCCATTAATCTTGTTAAAGAAGGTGCAGCTGATGTTGCTGTTAGTGCTGGTAATACCGGTGCATTAATGGCGACAGCAAAGTTTGTATTAAAAACCATCCCCGGCATTGCTAGACCAGCATTGTGTACAAAATTACCTACATTAAATGCCGAAGGGCAAGCTGGGACGGTACATGTGCTAGATCTCGGTGCGAATATCGATAGCAGCGCTGAGCAGTTAGCGCAGTTTGGCATGATGGGTTCGGTGTTATGTACCGTTTTGGATGATATTGCTGAGCCTTCAGTTACTTTGCTAAATATAGGTCAAGAAGACCTTAAGGGTAATGAGCAGGTTAAGCAGGCCGCCGAACTGTTGGCACAAACCCATCTTAACTATCAAGGTTTTGTCGAAGGAGATGAGATCTCAAAAGGCGTTACTGATGTGGTTGTCTGTGATGGTTTTGTTGGCAATGCCGTGCTTAAGACAATGGAAGGCACGGCAAAATTTATCTCTCAGAACCTAAAAATCCAATTTAATAGTAGTTTTCTTTCAAAAATAGCTGGACTGATCGCAAGACCAATTATGTATAAGGTTACTGAGAAAATTGATCCCAGAAATTATAATGGCGCACCGTTGCTTGGTCTCAATGGATTGGTGTTCAAAAGTCACGGAAGCGCAGACGCTAAATCATTTGCTAATGCATTGCAAGTTGCAAACATTGCTGCAAAAAATCAATTAGTCTCCAAAATATCTGCTAGAATTGAGCAAAGTGTACTCAAGCAAGAGATATTACAAAATAATGACTAAACTCTATAGTAAAGTTTCTGGTACTGGTAGCTATTTACCAGAAAAAATACTGACTAATAACGACCTGACTAGATTTGTCAATACTTCAGATGAGTGGATTGTCGAGAGAACGGGCATCACTCAACGTCATCAAATAGCAGACAATCAAAGTACTAGCGATCTAGCTGTAGAAGCATCTAAAAAAGCATTAGAGGCTGCTGGACTTAGCGCTGCTGATATTGATCTTATTATTGTTGCAACAACGACTGCTGACCACACTTTTCCTTCTGTGGCGACCCAAGTTCATTATAAACTTGGTTGTACTAGAATTCCGGCATTTGATATACAGGCAGTTTGTGCTGGATTTCTTTATGCTTTATCAACCGCTGATAACTTTATTAAATCTGGACAGG
>CAKMZF010000101.1:0-8630 GCA_929200405.1 uncultured Gammaproteobacteria bacterium
TAGGCAGCAAAACGGTTGTCTAATCGCGCACCGACATTTGCCAATGCTCTATTAGCAGCATCTATATCGGTATTGATTTGCTGTAATTGACTTTCAGTATCGCGAATTTCATTCTCTAGCGCTAGCAGTTCAGACGGTGTGTAAGACTCATGTACTGGGCGTTCAACAGCAGCAGATGCTTGCGGCGTGATGCGAGATTTAACATAACCTTTTAAACTGGCTCGAATCAAGTCCATTTGCTGGCTGAGCTCGATCCGAGAATCATTATCAGGTGCACTTTGAATTTGCTGCTTTAAGTCGGTTAAAAACTGCTCCGCTCGCTCCTCTAGTTTTTCATCATTTAAAAAGTAACGCCACCAACCGGCATTCAGTTTGAGTGCTTCAGGTTTGATATCAGTGCTTTCTACCTGTGCAGCATCATTATTCGTTTCTATACTGCTTGGCAGTAGTGCGGTTGGCAATTGTGCTTCTGCTATAGAGAGCAATAGAGCTGAAAAAACAATAAAAAAGGTGGCACGGATTAAACGAGGGCAGGTTTTATGGTTTTTTTTGGTAATAGTCTGCTGCTCTGTACGCCATAGATTTGGCTTGCAGATTATAGTAAGTAGCAGATTTTTAAGCCGCTTGAGCGCCCCGGTCATGTAACAGGCCTTTTTTCGTATATTAAAGATTCTACCTCGGGCATTGTTTAACAACGCTGATGAGATAGTAGAAGAAAGCATCAGATGGGCTGATGATGCTACCAATTATATGGCAATATCAATAACCAAAAATGAATCCATATGAATCTGTTGTAATTATGACACAAACCTAAAGCAAGTTGTGGTAAATTAATGTTATTTAAAAGTTAAGTGAAATTGTCTTTACAACAAGAATCTTATGTTTGCTGTTATCTCTGCAGAAAATAAAATTAGCTGGAAAATTTAAACAGAATTTCCAGCTAATTTAGCATATTTATTAGTGACGGAAATGTCTGGTTCCCGTCATCACCATCGCGATTTCGGCTTTATCTGCAGCGGCGATTACTTCGTCATCTCGCATAGAGCCACCGGGATGGATAACTGCGGTTAGTCCTTCCGCTAAGGCTGCTTCTAAACCATCTGCGAATGGGAAGAAGGCGTCAGATGCCATAACTGCACCTTTAGTTTCAAGGTCTTCTTCATGGGCCTTCATTGCTGCTATTTTCACCGAAATCACTCGACTCATCTGTCCGGCACCAATGCCGATAGTGCGTTGATTTTTAACGAATACAATCGCGTTTGACTTAACAAACCTTGCTACCGCCCAAGCAAATCGTAAGTCTTGCCATTCTTGCTCACTTGGTAGGCGTTTAGAGACCACTTTCCAATCGGCAGCGGTCTGGCGAATGACATCTGCATTTTGTTGCAATATGCCGCCAGAGATTACCTTGAGTTGTTGCTGTTGGCTAAAGTCTTGCCATTGCCCAGTCGCCAGAACTCTAATATTGGGTTTTTTGGCTAATGTCGCTAGCGCCGCAGAGCTAATAGTGGGTGCTAAAATGACTTCTGCATATTGGTTAGACACAATTTGCTCCGCAGTTTTTTGGTCTAAGTCGCTGTTGAATGCCAAAATGCCACCAAACGCTGAGGTAGGGTCGCTAGCGTAGGCCGCAAGGTAGGCCGCATGTTGGCTATCTGCCAGTGCTACGCCGCAGGGGTTAGCATGTTTTACGATGACGCAGCTGTTGCCATCGGTTATTGGAAAAGATTTGATGCATTCCAATGCAGCATCAGCATCAGCAAGGTTATTATAAGAAAGCGCTTTGCCTTGCAGTAACTCAGCAGCCCCTAATGTGCCAACTTCTGGACTTGGTTGACGAAAAAATCGCGCTTGCTGATGTGGGTTTTCCCCGTAGCGCAGTAACTCGCCGGTGGGTAAGTTCACATTTAGAGCGACCTCTGTAGTGTCTGCTGAGGCCAATTGTGTTTGAAGGTATTGGGCAATCATCGTCTCATAGTCCGCGCTGTGAGCGAATGCTTTGGCTGCCCAACGCTGTCTATTTTCAAAATCTACGCTACCATTATTGCTCGCGAGTGCTTGGGATAGCTGTGCATAATCATTGGGGTCGGTAATGACGCTGATATGGGCATGATTTTTAGCCGCTGCGCGTAGCATTGACGGGCCACCGATATCAATGTTTTCCACGGCGACTTCATAGCTGCAATCTGGATCAGCAATCGTTTCTGCAAAAGGATATAGATTGACGACGACAAGATCAAAATAGCCGATATCATGCTCGGCGAGTACATCGTCATCAATGCCTTTACGACCCAAAATACCACCATGAATGCGCGGATGTAAAGTTTTGACACGACCATCCATCATCTCTGGAAAACCAGTATAGTCTGCAACATCAAGTACTGTCACGCCGAGTTCACGCAGTGTTTTGGCGGTGCCGCCAGTAGATAACACTTCTATATTATGCGTTAAAAAACACTTCGCTAGGATATCAAGATGGTCTTTGTTTGAAACACTGACTAAGGCGCGGAGAATATTAAGAGGGGAACGAGTGATAGGGGTGGCAACTAAACTGCTCATGCGGTAACTAACTCCGTTAATAAATTAATAAAGGTGAAAATAGAACGTGAAAAAGGTGATTGATTAATTGAAATGAAACACTCCTCGCTCTCGCATAGAAGTGGGCTCACCATCACCAATAATAAAATGATCTAAAACTTTGATGTCTAATAAAGCTAGAGCTTGTTGAATCAAACCAGTAATTTGTATATCCGCCTGGCTTGGTTCTGTAAGCCCAGAGGGATGATTATGCGCTAAGATAACATTTGCGGCATTTATGTTAAGCGCTTTTTTAGCAATTTCTCGGGGGTGCACTTCTGCGGATCGTAAAGTGCCAAAAAATAGTTTCTCTAAAGCCAAATATCTATTCTGATTGTCTAAAAAAAGCACCATAAAAACTTCTCTAGTCTCATGGGCTAAGCGAGTTTTTAATAGCGCGGCGACTGCCTTTGCATTGCTGTATTTATCTCCTCGATTCAGCACTTCATGGTAGTGGCGCGTTGCTAGACCCAACACAGCAGCAAGTTGAGCGGCCTTTGCTGTGCCCAAGCCTTTGACCTGTTTTAAATCTTCAACATCTGCCATTAGCAGGCCACTTAACCCGCCAAAAGAGGTTAGCAATTCTTCGCCTAGGGTGATTGCAGACTTCCCTTTAATACCGACCCGCAAAATAACTGCCAACAGCTCAGCGGGTGTCAGCGCATCTGCACCTTGCTGTAATAACTTCTCACGCGGGCGTTGATCGTTAGGTAAGTTTTTAATGCTCAAGTTTCGTGCTCAAGGGAATATTTTGAAATAACTTTTTGAAAAATATCTATAAATAGTTATTTTATGGAGATCAATATAATTAGCACTCATTATAGCTTGAATAATGACTTTTAAAATTAGGATTTTTACTATATTTCACTATCGTTGGGATATCTCAGTATTTGCGGTAAAATAACAGAGACAACTGAGATAAAAATCATGGAACTAACCTCCTTACATTCGAGATCGACATTTGCTGGAAAACGTGTTTTATTGGGCGTAACAGGTGGCATTGCAGCTTATAAAGCCGCCGTTTTGCTACGCGAATTTCAAAAGCTGGGTGCGACGGTGCAAGTGGTGATGACCGAGCAAGCGCAGCAGTTTGTTGGTAGCATGACATTTGCTGCACTCACCAATATGCCTGTGCGCACGAGTTTAAATGATGAGCAGGCAGAGCTATCAATGGGGCATATTGAGTTAGCGCGTTGGGCTGACGTCTTTATTATTGCTCCAGCGAGCGCTAATACTATTGCTAAATTGGCTTACGGCATAGCGGATAACTTATTAACTACAATCGCTTTGGCCTCTGAAAAGCCATTGTTTGTTGCTCCTGCAATGAATCAGAAGATGTGGGCACATACGGCAACTCAAGAGAATATTGCGACACTGAGGCAACGTGGTATCGCTATTATCGGCCCAGGTAATGGTGAGCAAGCTTGTGGAGATGTTGGTTCAGGGCGCATGAGCGAACCGGAGGAAATTGTAGCAACTATAGCTGCCCAGATGAGTGCTGATGTAATACAGGCCCCAGAACTGTCAGGGAGTAATGCAGAGCATTTGCCATTACTGGGCAAAAAAGTCATGCTGACAGCAGGGCCCACGCGAGAGCCAATAGACCCTGTGCGCTATATTAGTAATCATAGTTCTGGTCGCATGGGCTATGCGCTTGCAGAGCAATTCGCCTTGGTCGGTGCTGAGGTTACCTTAGTGAGCGGACCGGTTTGTTTGCAGCCTCCAGCTGGAGTAACCAAGGTTTCTATTAACTCCGCTGAGCAGTTATTAGCAGCAGTTATGGCGCAAATATCAGAACAAGATATTTTTGTTAGCGTTGCTGCAGTTGCCGACTATCGCCCAGCGACAGTTGCCGAGCAAAAAATGAAAAAAAATCCGGCAGCGATAAACTCTGCTGAGAAGCAAAATCTTCAGATTGAGTTGACTGAGAATCCTGATATTCTACGCACCGTTTCTGGATTAATGCATGACAGACCTTTTTGCGTGGGCTTTGCGGCGGAGACTGAAAAGGTTGTAGAGCATGCTAGAAATAAGCTCCTCAATAAGCGCTTAGATATGATCTGCGCTAACCAAGTTGGCAGTGAGCAGATTGGCTTTGGTGACAAACCAAATGCACTGGAAGTGCTATGGCAAGATGGCAGTACTAGCATTGCTATGACAGATAAAACAGATTTGGCGCGCCAGCTTGTGCCAGTCATTACAGAGAGATATTGTGCAACAATTACAAGTTAAAATTTTAAACCCGCTTATTGGCGAGAAGTTCCCTTTACCAGCCTATGCCACAGAGGGTTCAGCAGGGCTGGATTTACGCGCTTGTTTGGAACAGCCACTGATTTTACAGCCGGACGAGACACAGCTAATTCCAACAGGCATTGCGATCTACTTGGCAGACCCCGGTTATGCGGCAATGTTATTGCCAAGGTCAGGGCTAGGGCATAAATACGGCATTGTGTTGGGAAATCTAGTGGGATTGATCGACTCAGATTATCAAGGTGAGTTGATGATATCTTGCTGGAATCGTGGTCAAACGGCATTTACGGTGGAGCCGGGAGAGAGAATATCTCAGATGGTTATTGTGCCAGTTTCACAACCGACTTTTTCAATAGTAGAGTCATTTCAAAGCTCTGATCGTGGTAGCGGTGGTTTTGGTAGTACGGGCACACAATAACGCAATCTGATTTTACTTCGCTAGAAACCTCAATAGAAAAATATATAAAACTTATGTCTTTAAATAACAAACAAGCATTGAATGTCGCTACAGTCTTAACCGAGGCGTTACCATATATCCAGCAGTTCTCCGGCATTACCATCGTGGTGAAATATGGCGGAAATGCTATGGAGAACTCTGAGCAAATGCTAAGTTTTGCCAGAGATGTCGTGCTAATGAAAACGGTGGGCATGCATCCGGTGGTAGTGCATGGTGGTGGACCGCAGATCTCTAAGCTATTAGGTCTGCTGGAGATAGAGAGCAAATTTATGCATGGCATGCGGGTTACCGATTCGTCGACTATGGATGTGGTGGAAATGGTGTTAGGCGGGCAGGTTAATAAATCTGTTGTCAGTCTTATTAATCGCTGTGGTGGCAAGGCTATAGGACTAACAGGCAAAGATGCCAATCTGTTAATGGCCAAAAAACTACTGGTGAAAGACCCAAGCCAATCTGCTGTTGACGAAAATGGTGACGATGTGGGTTTTGTTGGGGAGATTACCAATATTAATCATGAGATGGTGCGTAAACTATGTGATGATGGCGTGATACCGGTGATTGCGCCAATAGGCGTGGATGAGCAAGGTCAGGCCTATAATATTAATGCCGATATAGTCGCGGGTAAGATGGCGGAATATTTACAGGCTGAGAAACTGATTTTACTAACCAATACGGCAGGCATTCAAAGCAAAAGTGGCAAGTTGCTAACGGGATTAAATACTCCAAAAATTCACAACCTGATTGAAGATGGCACGATATCTGGTGGCATGTTGCCCAAAGTGCAGTGCGCCTTAGATGCTGTGAATAATGGGGTTGCTGCAGCGCAGATAGTAGATGGCCGTGTGCCGCATTCGGTATTAGTAGAGCTGTTCACCCTTGAGGGTATCGGCACGATGATTCATGCTTAAAGCAGCTGATGTAGGTTACATACATTCCCAGCGTACTTTTCAAGTAACATATAAACAATAATAGAGAAGAAAGCAATGAATCAGCCGTTTCTGGTTCACTGCGTTTTAACATTTAAGCAAATAGAAGTAAATTATGGAACATTACGTTCACAATATAGATCCAGTTATTCTCTCCATTGGCTCTATTCAGGTTTATTGGTATGGGCTGATGTATGTCATTGGCATATTATTGGCATGGAAGTTGTTATCTATGCGCTGTCGCCGCTTTCACAGCGGGGAGTATAATGGCTGGAATACTGCCTTTACTCAGGGGCAAATAGACGACATTATTTTTTACGCTGCTCTCTCTATTATGATTGGTGGCAGATTAGGCTCAATGATTTTTTATTATCCCGATGAGTTTTTTGCCAATCCGATGCAATTCTTTCAAATACAAAAGGGCGGCATGTCTTTTCATGGTGGCTTGCTTGGGGTAATTATTGGGCTTTGCATTTATGCGTTGGTGAAAAAGATTCCTTGGCAAGATATCGCTGATATTATCGTTTCGGTAACCCCATTAGGGTTATTGTTTGGGCGTATCGGTAATTTTATTAATGGCGAGCTTTGGGGCAAACCTAGTGAAGTCGCTTGGGCGGTAAATTTTCGCAATGTCGGAGGTGGGGATTTTGCAAGGCATCCATCTATGCTTTATGAAGCCGCACTAGAAGGGCTGGTGCTATTTATTATTTTATGGACTATGACTAGTAAATCTTATCGCCGTGGAGCGCCGTTTGGCTGGTTTTTGTTACTTTATGGCGTGTTTCGTTTTGCGGTTGAATTTATTCGAGAACCAGATGCGCAGATTGGCTATTTGGCTTGGGGTTGGTTTACACAGGGGCAGCGACTTTGCATACCGATGATTGTCATTGGCTTGATTCTAATTGTGATTGCCAAAGCAGTTCCGAAGCAGCAGCCAAAAGACAATAATGAGAATACAGATGCGCCTGTAATCTCCTAATGTCGTGCCGTTAAATTGTTTAAGAGGTAGGAACAGATGAAGCAATATTTGCAATTATTGGATCATGTTTTAACTCAGGGTACTGAAAAAACCGATAGAACAGGGACGGGAACGCAGAGTGTTTTCGGCTACCAAATGCGTTTTGATCTGCAGCAGGGATTTCCTTTAGTTACCACTAAAAAGCTACATGCCAAATCAATTATCCATGAGCTGTTATGGTTTCTGGCTGGCGATACTAATATTAAGTATTTGAAAGAAAATGGTGTGAAAATATGGGATGAGTGGGCAGATGAATCCGGTGATCTTGGCCCTGTCTATGGAAAACAATGGCGCTTTTGGCCTACGCCTAGAGGCGAAGAGATTGACCAAATTGCCGAGATAATAACTCAAATTAAGCAAACGCCAGACTCTCGAAGAATGCTAGTTTCCGCATGGAATGTTGGCGAGCTAGAGCAAATGGCACTCATGCCTTGCCATGCTTTATTTCAATTCTATGTTGCCGATGGCAGACTCTCCTGCCAACTGTATCAGAGAAGTGCAGATATCTTTCTCGGAGTGCCTTTCAATATCGCTAGCTATGCGCTACTCACCCATATGGTGGCACAGCAGTGTGACCTTGAAGTAGGTGATTTTGTATGGACAGGTGGAGATACCCATTTATACAGCAATCATATTGAGCAAGCCAAACTACAGATAAGTCGTGAACCATTGACCATGCCTAAGCTGGCTATTTCTCGCAAACCAGCAACTATCTTTGACTACCAATTCAGCGACTTTGAAATAGTAGACTATCAATCACACCCCCATATAGCGGCGCCAGTTGCGGTATGATCAACATTATTTATAGAGCGAAAAGCAAGGAATTACTCAATGGGGAATAGATTAAGCAAGATATATACCAGAACAGGTGACACAGGAACAACAGGCTTGGCAGGTAACGAGAGAATAGATAAAGATGCGCCACGAGTGGAGGCCATGGGTAGTATCGATGAGCTAAATTCTGCCATCGGTATTATGCTAGTTCACCAGATGCCAGATGAGGCTATGGCTGCGTTGAATGAAATACAGCATAAATTGTTCGACCTTGGAGGCGAGTTGGCGATGCCTGAATATCAAACGATAGTGGCTGAGGATATCTCTTTTTTAGAAACCACGCTGGATTCCTATAACGAGACATTGCCGCCATTAAAAGAATTTATACTGCCTGGAGGAACAGTTTTAGCTGCACACACACATTTAGCCCGAGCGATTTGCCGCCGTGCAGAGCGCTGTTTAGTGCCTTTGGTGCGTGATGAAAATGTACGCACAGAGCTGATGGCTTATGTAAACAGATTGTCAGATTTGTTATTTGTGTTTGGGCGGGTATTCGCACGCATGGAGAACGGCAGTGAAGTATTTTGGCGCCACGATCGCTAAAATACTCACTCCTAAGGAATATATA
>CAKMZF010000101.1:8730-9804 GCA_929200405.1 uncultured Gammaproteobacteria bacterium
CCAACATAAATTTCATTCTGCAGTGATATTACCAGCTGATTCGGCGAAACGAATATTCCCGAGTATTGTCAAAGACTATATAAGCCAAGGTCGGAAGAAATACGATTATTGGGAATTTGGTTGGGGCGATGAAAAATATTTTACCGCACCAGTGGATGACGCATTTCTTGCAATTCGCTCTATGGCGTACCCGACATCGGCATTGATAAATGTGATTGGCCTACATCGACACCCCAGTAAATACTTTCAACATATAAAATACACTAAGCGAAAAGTCACTTCCGCTCAATATGAAAGAATGTTGGCATATATCCGACAGACATTCGTTCTAGACAAAAATAACCGCCCGATTAAAACCACAGAGACTCCTTTTCCAGATAGATTGTTTTATAAATCTAGAGGAGAGTATGCCTTCTTTAACAACTGTAATCATTGGACAGCAGAACTATTAAACGTAGCTGGTTTTCCGGTAGATCCAGACACACTCACGGCAGAAGGGATATTTGACCAAATTGGAGGAGTTGAGTTTAGTAAATAAGCGCTGTAAAGCCTAGAGATGAGTTATTGAGGCAGATTTGCAAATAACTGCTATAAGCGATAAGCTGCGCTTTTTTAGCAAAGTAATCTATGCGAATAGCCTACTTTTCAAAAATGAGTGATTTTACTCAACCAGCATAGAGCAAATAACTATGCTGCCATATTTCCTCAAGAGGGGCACCACATGGATATTCAAAATAATCGTGTAGCAAGCATTCACTACACGCTAACAGATAATGATAATAATGTTATAGATAGCTCAGAAGGTTCTGAGCCATTGGCATTTTTAACTGGTGCGCAGAACATCATCCCTGGGCTTGAAAATGCCCTAATAGGTAAGTCAAAAGGCGATGAGCTTAGCGTATCAATAGAACCAAAAGATGGCTACGGAGAGCATATTCCTGGTATGGTTCAGCAAGCACCAATCAGTGCTTTTGAAGGGATAGATGATTTGGCTGTGGGTATGCGTTTCCAAGCAGAGACAGACCAAGGCCCTGTTCCAGTGAGAGTTGTGGCTGTTGAAGGCGATACAGTTAC
>CAKMZF010000102.1:0-6523 GCA_929200405.1 uncultured Gammaproteobacteria bacterium
TTGTTCTATTTTTAACTGTTTATATTGACTATATTTTTGTAAAATATCAGTCTGGAATTATTTAAATTAAAAAATTTACTTCTGAGGCAATATAATATATTTAATTGACTTCTCGGTTATTCTAATTGTGAAACTTACGAAAACATTATATTGCGCGTTGTTTCACTTGCAGATTATACAATTAACTCTTTCATCAATTTAAGATTTCACAGGAAATATGCCTTCACCGAACAAAGCTTCCAAATTTCAAGCTCAGTATTTTTTGAAAATGGGTGGTTGGATAGTTACGCTTATTATTGTCTTGGTTGGGCTAATGATACTGTCATTGATTTTGGCTAGATCTAGTAATAATGTAGTTAATAAGACTATATTGCAACAGAATCAAGTGGCAGTACTCTCGGAACAAGCATTATTGTATCGCGAAATATCAAACTCAATAAAAGATCAGCAAGCTAAGGCTTCAGAGATTAATCTTATTCAGTACGGCGTGACTAAAGCGACTGATAATATTAAACAGGGCTTGAATTCGATTAAGGGTAATAGTTTGCTTCAGCTAACAGACCTAGGAAAAGTCTCTTCAACGCCTGAGTTTGTTGAATACCAAGGCACTGTGAATAAACTCATTCGTTATAATGAAGTTAGCAAGAAAGTAAGTCCTCCAGATTCGTTGCAATTAGACTTCATTTCTGCTGCAGAACAAAGCCAATCTCAATTGAACGCGTTGATATCATTAATGAATCGTAATGAGGATAGTTTATTCCAAGAGATTATTTGGTTTAATTTTTTAGCATTTCTAATGATTATTTTCTTATTATATTGGTTTTGGTACAAAGCAATTAAACCAATGGTTAGAGGGCTGGAAAGTCGGAACGATGTGCTGATGAACAAGTCTAAAGAACTGGATGTGTTGGCACATACTGATGCTTTGACGGAGATCAAGAATCGTCAGTATTTTACCAAGACCATGAATGTGTTGACTGACGCTGAGAATGGAATCAGCTCGTTCTCTCTTATTATGATGGATTTAAACCATTTTAAAGCGATTAATGATAGTTACGGCCATGATGTCGGTGATTTGTTGTTGCAGCAAATAGGAAAAGTACTAACTACGCATTTCCCTAAAGACCAAGTGATGCGTTTAGGGGGAGATGAGTTTGCTATCATTGACGTTCATAGCGATAAAGAAACAATTGCAAAATTACTAGATGATGTTGTCGAACATACAGCAATACCGATTTATCATAATGGCAGCGCGATTCAAGGCAGCATTAGTGCTGGTATCGCGATGTATCCGGATGATGCGAAAAATCAAGAAGATTTAATGCGTCGTGCAGATACCGCTTTATATAAAGCCAAAACTTATCAAGGTGACCAAAAGCAATATTGTTTCTTTTATGACCTAGGGTTACTCGATGACTATAAACAGCCTCCGACATACCATGATTTCATGAACGGGATTGCCAATGGGGAATTTGCCGTGCATTACAGTCCGCAATTTTCTTTAAGAACGGGTAATATTACCGGAGCTGAGGCTTTAGTTCGGTGGCGAAATCCTGTGTTTGGCAAATATAATGTGGAGAATTGGATAGGTGTAGCAGAGCAGCTTGGCATTATTACTAAAATCACTAATGTAGTGTTGGAAGATATCGGCCGTTTATACCATGAGCTTAGTCAACTCAGAAGAAAAGACTTTAAAATTGGCATTAATTTCTCTGGTGGTCCACGAGAGATTGAAGATTCGGTACAAGCCGCTATCAATCTTATCAACCGTCAACCTACCTTAGCTGATAATTTGGTGGTGGAAATTACAGAGAAAGTTATTTTTGGGGCTCGTGGTTCAGGGTTATCAGAGCGCTTAGATCCGTTGAGAGATTTAGGGGTGAAAATTTCTTTGGATGATTTTGGTACGGGCTTTGCCTCACTAACGCATTTAACAGAAATAGAGTTTGATGTGCTAAAAATTGATCGGACATTCGTTAGAGATATGCAGGAGTCTTATACTTCTATGAATATCATTAAGTCAATGATTTCATTATCACATGCGCTTAAAAAGGAAGTGATTGCTGAGGGAATTGAAACCGATGAGCAGCGTTTAAATATTTGTGCATTGGGCTGTGATATGGGACAAGGCTATTACATCAGCAAGCCTATTGCTAGGGCTAAGTTTGTAGAACTTATTAAAGCCAGCCCTAGGTTGTCGTTAATCAAATAATTATTACAAGTAATCGCTGCAAATTACCGTTATTGTCAGATATCTCTTCAAATTTTGTGCCCCAGTTGATGATTAGCTGAGGCGCAAATAATGATTTAGCGCAGTGTTACCAACTCTTCCGAACTGGTTGGGTGTATGGCAACACAATTATCTAAATCCGCTTTAGTTGCCTTCATTTTTATCGCTACACCAAAGCCTTGCAGCATTTCATCAGCATCTTTGCCAACGATATGTAAGCCAACAACTCTCTGATTTTCACCTTGGCAAATGACTTTCATCAGGGTTGGTACTTTGTGTTCACTGAGGGCATAGACCATAGGCGTGAACGTCGATTGATAAATAGCGATATCTTTATCTCCGTACTGCTGCTTAGCCTGTTGCTCAGAAAGTCCAATGGTGCCGATAGGAGGATGAGAAAATACTACAGTAGGGACTAAATCAAAGTCTTGAGTGGCAGTTTGATTTTGGTAGAGACGAGCCGCTAGTTTTCTACCTGTAGCGATGGCAACTGGCGTTAAATCGATCTCACCAATAATATCACCTAAAGCATAGATATGAGGCACAGAGGTGTGTTGGTTTTCATCCACCTCGATAAGTCCTTTTGCAGTGGCTTTGATATCTGCCTTTTCTAAGTCTAGCCCTGCGGTATTGGGTATGCGGCCAGTTGCCCAAATAAAGCAGTCTACCATTTCATTGCTGCCATCCTGCCAAGTGACTTTGATCTGACTATCAACGGTTTCCAGCTGTGAGGGTTGGTGACCACTTAATAACCTTATGCCTTCTGAGGTCATTTGCTGCTGTAAGTGGTCTCTAATATCTTCATCAAAGCCTCGCATTAGCTTGTCACCTCGAAAAGCCTGACTTACATCGCTGCCTAAGGTGTTTAAAACCCCCGCTATTTCAACGCCGATATACCCAGCTCCCATAATAATAACTTTTTGAGGCAATGTTTTTAGCTCAAAAAAACCATCGGAGTCAATGCCTAAATGAGCACCAGGAATATCTGGGCGAGTTGGCTTACCTCCAGTGGCAATCACAATATGGGCAGCGCTGTAATGCTGCGCATCAACGCTAATCGTGTGTTGATCAACGAATTTACCATAGCCACGAATAAGAGTTACCCCCGATTTGGCTAATAACGTGTCATAGATACCATTAAGTCTAGCCACATAGGTATCTCTGGCTTGCTGTAATTTAGAAAAATTAAAGCCGTTGTCGGTAACATCTAGCCCATAATCTGCGGCGACTGATAGAGATTCTTTGATTTGGGCTCCATACCACATGATTTTTTTGGGTACGCAACCGACATTGACGCAGGTGCCGCCGAGCCTATCTGCTTCTATGATTGCGACTTTTGCGCCGTATTCTGCAGCTCTTCTTGCGGTTGCGACTCCGCCGGAACCACCGCCGATTACTAGTAGATCAAAATCATATGCGTTGCTAGTTGAGTCTTGGTTGTCTGAATGCATGGAATCCCCTATTTGATTACATTGACTTGCTTGCGTGCTGTAAATAAACTAACAATAAGCTAATTGCTAAAACATTAGCGCTCTCTGTAATAGGATATACTAAATTTGTTAATCTTAAATATTGCTGCGCAGTTTAGTATACCTAAGTTGATTAACTTTAGATGCAATAATCAAAGGCTATTGTTTTTTGGTAAACAAGACGCATTATATGTAGAAATAGAATAAGGCAGAGGTAACCAGTTTAATGTCAAAGCATGATACTTTAGTAACACAAATAGCACAGTCACTAATACAAAATGCCGCTGGTGACAACGATGATGACTATACGCTATCTAATATCGATGATGACGGTGGTTTAGCGATAGAGATAGACAAACCAGCTTTAAAGAAGCCAAACTTATACAAAGTCTTATTGATCAATGATGACTACACGCCAATGGGATTTGTGGTGCAAGTATTAATGCAATTCTTTGGCTTAGATGAAAGCCGAGCTTCACAGGTAATGTTAGAGGTTCATCAGCGAGGCAAAGCAGTTTGTGGGATATACCCTAGAGAGATTGCCGAAACCAAAGTTATCCAAGTTAGCGAATTGGCTCGTAAAAATGAGCATCCGCTGCTATGCACAATGGAAGAAGCTTAAGCGCTAAGTATTTTAAGCATAGTCAATAATTTTTCGCTCTATTCTTTGATAGAGCTCAAGATCAGCTGGAGAAAGCATGATAAGTAGAGAAGTCGATCAAGCAGTAAATGAAGCTTTTGCTATGGCGTCTGAGGGACGTTATGAGTTTATGACTTTAGAACATTTACTTTTAAAAATTATCCAGCTCGAAGATGTGCAAACCTTGTTGAAAGACAATAATGCGGACTTGGCGGTGCTAGAGGCAGATTTGTATAATCATATCGAAAAGCATATTCCCAAATTGGCAAAAGAAGACTCCAGAGAAACTTCGCCGACAATAGCAGTGCAGAGAGTATTAGAGCGCGCTTTTATGCATTGTCAAAACTCAGGGCAAGCAGAAGTAAAAGGGGTTCATGTTCTGGTCGCTATTTATTCTGAGACAGACACCAATGCAGCCTATGCGTTAAACGCGCAAGGCATTACTCGTAGAACCGTGGTGTTGTATATTTCTCATGGCATTACCAAGGCAGAAGATGATGGCAGCGAAGATGAGTTTACTCTGCAAGGGCTTGATGAGGAAGCCTCCGAAAGCTCAGCTACAAAAGCTCTAGATAAATATGCCGTAAACCTTAATGAGCGAGCCAAAGCTGGGAAAATAGATCCGCTTATTGGCCGAGAGCTAGAAGTTGAGCGCACCATGCAAGTGCTGTGCCGACGCCGTAAAAATAACCCGCTGTTAGTGGGTGAGGCTGGCGTTGGCAAAACAGCCATTGCCGAAGGTTTGGCCAAGAAAATCAATGAGAATGACGTGCCTGAAGTTCTGCAAGGAAAAACGGTCTTTGCTTTGGATTTAGGTGCATTGGTTGCTGGTACAAAATATCGCGGAGATTTTGAAAAGCGTTTAAAAGCCGTGTTGGATGAAGTTACAGATTTTGATGGTGATGCTGTCTTGTTTGTCGATGAAATTCATATGCTCATAGGGGCAGGAGCTGCATCTGGTGGTGCCATGGATGCGTCAAACCTGATAAAACCAATGCTTTCGAATGGTGAACTCAAATGTATTGGTGCCACTACATATCAGGAATTTCGAGGCATATTTGAAAAAGACCGTGCTTTGGCAAGACGTTTCCAGAAAATTGATGTTACGGAACCATCGGTTGAAGATACTATACAAATTTTACAGGGTTTAAAGCCTGTATTTGAGCAATACCACGAAGTTAAATATAGTAAAAAAGCCTTAGTTGCCGCTGCGGAGCTCTCCTCTCGCTATATTACGGATCGTTTTTTGCCAGACAAAGCCATAGATATGATTGATGAAGCTGGTGCTAATCAGCGTTTGTTGGCTGTCGAAGACCGTAAAAAGACAATTTCTGAAATAGAGATTGAAAATATTGTCTCTAAGATGGCAAGAATACCGCCGAAGCAGGTGAGTAGAGATGATAAATCGTTATTGAAAAACTTAGAGAGAAATCTTAAGTTGGCAGTCTTTGGACAAGATAAGGCAATTGATGCACTGTCTTCAGCTATCAAGCTCTCGCGTTCTGGCTTGGGTAGTGAAGATAAGCCCATTGGCAGTTTCTTATTTACAGGTCCTACGGGGGTTGGTAAAACCGAGGTGACGAAGCAGCTTGCTCATGCGTTAAATATTGAGTTAGTCAGATTTGATATGTCTGAGTATATGGAGCGCCATACTGTCTCCAGACTTATCGGCGCGCCTCCAGGCTATGTGGGATTTGATCAAGGAGGTTTGCTAACCGATAGTATTTTGCAGCAACCGCACTGTGTTTTGCTATTGGATGAAATTGAGAAAGCACATCCCGATGTATTTAATCTATTGCTACAGGTAATGGATCACGGAACCTTGACAGATAATAATGGTCGCAAAGCTGATTTTAGAAATGTGATTATCGTGATGACTTCTAATGCTGGAGCATCAGAAATTGCGCGAAATATCATTGGTTTTGGTTCAGGTATGTCTAATGATCAAAGTCATCAGGGCGCAAACAGCGATAAAGCAATTAAATCAGCATTTAGTCCTGAGTTCAGAAATCGCCTAGATGGTATTATTCAATTCTCACATCTTGATGTTACTACGATCACTGTGGTAGTTGATAAATTCCTATCTGAGCTTGAAGCCCAGCTGGTTGCCAAGGATGTCACTATAGAGGTTACAGAAACGGCAAAAACTTGGTTAGCTCAAAAAGGCTATGATAAAACCATGGG
>CAKMZF010000102.1:6623-9554 GCA_929200405.1 uncultured Gammaproteobacteria bacterium
CAAGATACTTATTTGGCGCGATAGGTGATGCGACCTTTCGTCATATCATAAGGAGATATTTCAACTTTTACTTTATCGCCCATTAGAATACGGATATAGTTTTTACGAATTTTGCCGGATACATGTGCCAAAATTCTATGTCCATTTTCTAGTTCTACATTGAAAGTTGTATTAGGAAGTGTTTCTACAACAACACCTTCTAACTCGATTGCTTCATCTTTTGCCAAACTTATCTCCTTAGATTAAAAGTTCTGTTTTAAATTAGCGCGTACAGTAGTGTACTTTTCGCTAAAGGTAAAGTGGGGACGGGCTAAATATTTACAAGTTTTGTAATTAAAACAGCCTAATAAAGTTAAATTTTCATTAAATTGTGTGAAAAACCTATTTTTAATGGGCGCACCCTATTCAAAATCTTCCCAGCGAGCCATTGTATTATTATAGGTTTTCAGTGGCGTGAATGATTTTTTGTAACTCAGCTTTTTGCAATCCTCGACATAATAACCGAGATAAACCCAAGGCTTTTGATCTTGCTTGGCAAATTTTAGTAATTGCAAAATCATAAATGTCCCTAAGCCGCGTTCAGCCAGTTTAGGTTGGTATATGGAATAGACGGCTGATAAACCTAGATCGGTACTGTCAACAACGGTTACTGCAACGACTTTATGTTCTAGCTTTGCTATCAGTAGATGACTGTCAATGGTTTTGTCTTGAAAATGCATTAGACTGTCTTGATCTAAATGATCGGCTTGCTCTGGGTGACGCCAGAGCTGATATTCGGCAAAAATCTGGTGATACTCTTGAATGCGAGAGATCGGCATAACACTGAGGTTGAGGTCGCTATTTGCTTGCAAGTTTCGCTTGTGGCGGCGCTTATAGATGAAATTATCAACATCAATTTTTAGTGACTCACAAGCATTGCATTCGGGACACATGGGCTTAAATATAAAGTTTCCATCTCGACGAAAGCCATTCTCAAGAAATAAAGGATAGCCTAAATCTTGTTTATCTCTAGCAGTTACTACAGCGTATTGTGCTTGCCTATCTGTCAAATATGGGCAAGCAGAAGGCGTCCCCAACATCAATCGAATGCTGATGGGTTCGGAGATTAGAGATTTTTGATTGCTATCCATGCAGTGATTGTATCTAAGCGCTGTTAAAATTCCAGCATCATTGGTTGGCAATATGCTGTTGAAAAATTAAATATGCTTTACGATAAAGCGTGTCTGAGTAAATCTAGTTGGAAATATTGATCTTGCCAGACATCATATGCAGGTGTTTGGTCTCTCAAGGTATATAGGGCATTATAAAATTCATCTCTACTCACCACCAGACCACCGAGGCTGAGTAAATAATCATTAGGCAACTGACCATCTATCATCTGAAACCCAGCTTCGCATAATGCATAGCTTAGCATCATAAAGCTAACTTTTGAGGCATCTGATTGGCGAGAAAACATGCTCTCACCACAGAAAACTTGGCCAATGGCGAGGCCGTATAAACCACCTATCAATTCATCACCATTCCAGCATTCTACAGAATGAGCATGGCCTTGATGATGCAAGGCACAGTAGGCATCTACCATTGCTGCGGTGATCCAAGTTTCGGGTCTTTTTTGCTGCGGTGTCGCACAAGCTTTAATCACTTGTTCAAAGCAATGGTCGACTGTGATGCGATAGGGCTTATTCCGTATCGATTTTTTGAGACTGCGATTAATTTTGGGGAGTATTGGATCTAAAATACATCTAGGATCTGGGCTCCACCATAAAATCGGTGAAGTTTTCTGAGATTCAGATGGGTTGGCATCTTCTTCAAACCAAGGGAATATGCCATTATAATAGGCATTTAAAAGTCGAGAGGTGCTTAAGCAACCACCTATGCCTATGAGCCCGTTTGGATCTTGCAGAGCATTTTCTAGCTTAGGAAAATCTTCGACAGGATTGCTTGGATCTAGAAATAGAGATAAATAAGGACTATGTTCCATTAAATTGTTTCTTTCTTATAAGCGCTGTGATTGCTTAGTTGAAGGTGTCTTTCATCATTCCATTCAATTTCATTTTGCAAAAAATCATCTATAGCAGCAGACATTCCGGGGTGATTTATATAATGCAGGGAATAGGTAATGGTTGGATCAAATCCACGCCAAATCTTATGTTCTCCTTGCGCCCCAGGTTCAAAGGCTTGTAGGCCTTCTTCTAGGCAATATTCGATGCCCTGATAATAGCATATTTCAAAATGTAGATGCTCAACCGCTTGCAATGCACCCCAATAGCGACCGTATAGCCGATGTTGATCTCTAAAACAAATAGCACTGGCAATAACTTGCTCATTGCTGTTTTTGGTATCATCTACTGCGGTAATAAATACCATTTTCTGTTGTAGCCCTTGGGCCCATGCTTTGAATAGTGCTTGATTTAAAGGCGGTTCGCGCATGCGTTTTAAAAAAGTCACGGCATAGCAATAGTAGATGGATTGCCAATATGCTTCGGGCAAGGTATCTCCAGTAAAAAACTGAATTTGATAACCGAGGGATTGCGCTAGCCTGCGCTCACGACGAATATTCTTACGACGCTTGCTGCTTAGGCTGGCAAGGAAACCATCGAAATTGCCAAAATCTTTGTTATGCCAATGATATTGGCAGTCTTGGCGTTGTAAATAATTGATCGTACTCAAACCCTGTTGTTGCTCGACAAAATCTGCGGAGCAGAAATTGATGTGATGGGAGGAAAAACCGCTGTTCGGATCTTCTCCGGAGCCGCAAATGTCAGCAAGGTGATCGGTTATCAGTGGCCATACTGTTTTAAAATCAATATCAGGTGCACACAGAAACCGCTTACCACTAGCGGGGGTAAAGGGAATGGCAGAGAGTAATTTAGGATAGTAGGGCATTTGATAGCGCTCGTAAGCTTCTGCCCAAGCAAAATCAAAGATAAA
>CAKMZF010000103.1:0-8217 GCA_929200405.1 uncultured Gammaproteobacteria bacterium
GCCACCATCTGCTCAATGAACGCTGTACGCCCATAGAAGTTATTTGCCTGTTGCTCATCATAGTCCCGTAGCCCTAAATAAGGCTTGGCTATTTGGGGGCAGGCAATTTGAAGATTGTGTACAGATTGCGCATAAGCAACACGCTCTTGTTCGTGTTTTTTGATAGAGACAACCATTCCGATAATGCGGTCATACTTGTCGTCAAAAAGTGGCGCTCCACTGAACCCAGGAGCAATGAAAGTCGAGTGATATTGTTCTGCTGTTAGTTGTATTTGTTTGGCGCTGTCTATGCCATTCAGCTGCCCTTGGGCAATAGCACCATTAGTGATAGAAAAACCAAATGCCGAGACAGGCATAGCTGCATCGAAGTTTGTGGTGAATCGATCAGCGTGCAAAAGATGCATGTCATTAGGCAACTCATCAGTGATATCGAGAATAGCTATATCACTAACTGGTTCAGAAGTTCTTTGTGCGTCATCTAATGGCGCGAACCATTCGCAAACTGCCGCTTGATAGGTTTTTTCTGCGGAAACAGCAGGTAGAGAGAATTGAATAGTGGCTGCTGTTGGTCTATCCGCTTGGGTTAGTGATCTCCCTGCTATTGCCTCGTTCACCACATGAGCACAAGTCAGTAAATAACGCCTGCCATTATATGCTTCTACAACAGCGCCACTGCCAACAACGTTGTTATTATCTCCCTGAATTCGTGCTATTGGTTGCTGCCAAAGCTCGCTCATACCTATCCCAATGTACTTACAATATTATATTAATTTATAGTAAGTTTGAGTATTAGGTATGCTCTGTTCACTGTCAATTTATTTATTTTCTAAACCCTAGAGAACTCGTGCATATAGATAATAAACTTTAGACCTAGGGTTTTGAATTAGCTAATACCCTCTGCTCTCTGAGCATAAAAATCAGCCACATATGATTTGAGCGTGTTGCTTTCTATCGCCGCTCTTAAGCCCGCAACTAATTGCATATAGTAGGTAAGGTTGTGAATGGTGTTTAATCGACCGCCGAGCATTTCTGAGCACTTGTCGAGATGGTGCAGGTATGAACGGCTGTAGTTTTGGCAGGTGTAGCAATTACAGCTCTCATCTAAAGGCTTGGTGTCTGTTTTATAGCGAGCATTGCGGAGCTTAATATCGCCTTTGGTGGTGAAAAGATGACTATTACGGGCGTTTCTGGTTGGCATAACACAGTCAAACATATCAACGCCACGCAAAACTCCCTCGACTATATCTTCTGGCTTACCTACACCCATTAGGTATCTTGGTTTGTCTTGCGGCAGTTTAGGAGCAAGGAAATCTAGCATGGCTTCTCTGCGCTCTTTTGGCTCACCCACTGCTAAGCCACCGATGGCATAGCCGTCAAAGCCGATCTCCATCAGACCGTCTAGTGATTGCTGTCTTAACTCTTCATAGTCAACGCCCTGCACTATGCCAAAAAGCGAGTTCGGGTTTTCTAAGCGCTCAAACTCTTCCTTGCTGCGCTTACCCCAACGCAAGCTTAGCTCTAAACTTTTCTTAGCAACCTCAAAGCTTGATGGGTAGGCGGTGCATTCATCCATCTGCATAACAATATCGGAGCCTAACGCAGTTTGTACTTGCATCGACTCTTCTGGCCCTAGAAAAACTTTACTGCCGTCTTTCGGACTTTTAAATGTCACCCCTTCCTCGGTAATTTTGCGCATTTGCGCTAGGCTGAAAACTTGAAAGCCACCGGAGTCAGTCAATATAGGCTTATCCCAATGCATAAAGTCATGTAGATCACCATGTTGTTGGATGATATCTGTACCCGGACGTAGCATGAGATGGAAGGTATTGCCCAATATAATTTGCGCGCCTAAATCCGTTAGCTCTTCAGGTGTTAAAGATTTGACTGTTCCATAGGTGCCGACAGGCATAAAAATAGGCGTTTCCACAACGCCACGACCAAATTGCAACTTGCCTCTGCGCGCCTGTGGGTAGTCTGTGTCATTTTTAATTCGAGTAAATTGCATGCATTACCTAATCTGCTATATGGAAAGTTACGGGTACATTATGACAAGCATTTTACCGTAAATTTTTCTGGGTTTACATTTATCTGTACTTTTTTATCTGCGCTTTTACGCACAATTCATAACCTGAGGAGTCCGTTCGTTAATATTCAAGCTTTTGAATTTATTTTGAATTTATGAGGTGAAAACTAAGATAAAAACAAACGTGGTAAATCCACAGATTCACCGTAGACCAGCGTCGTTTTTCTTTGCTTATCTATTGAAATAAAAAAGTAATTTGATTTTTTGCTAACTGCTTGTTTTTTCAAGACTGGCTGCTACTATGTGCGCCCTTTTTAGATGATTTTTGGATTGAATAAAAGATTATGCCAAAGCTTTATATTAAAACCCATGGTTGCCAAATGAACGAGTATGACTCAACCAAAATGGCAGATGTTCTCAAAGCCTCGCATGGCTATGAGCGCACGCAAACGCCCGATGATGCCGATATGATTTTGGTCAACACCTGCTCTATTCGCGAGAAAGCGCAAGAGAAAGTTTTTTCTGAGCTTGGCATTTGGCGTCCGCTGAAAGAGAAAAATCCAGATATCATTATCGGTGTTGGTGGCTGTGTGGCTTCACAAGAAGGTGACAATATCCGCCAGCGTGCCCCTTTTGTGGATATCGTTTTTGGCCCACAAACACTACACCGTTTACCAGCTATGCTAGATGATGTGCGTAAAAATCGCCGTTCAGTGGTGGACATTTCTTTCCCAGAAATTGAGAAGTTTGATCACCTACCAAAACCGCGTGCAGAAGGTCCTACCGCTTTTGTCTCTATTATGGAAGGCTGTAATAAGTACTGCACTTTCTGTGTAGTGCCCTACACAAGAGGTGAGGAAGTTAGCCGACCCTTAGAAGACATTTTGCAGGAGTGTGAGCAGTTAGCAGCGCAAGGCGTTCGCGAGGTTAATTTCTTGGGGCAAAACGTCAACGCTTATCGCGGCGAAATGGAAGATAGCACCATTGCTGATTTGGCCGATTTAATCGCCATGGCAGCAGAGATAGAGGGATTAGACCGCATCCGTTTTACCACCTCTCACCCCGTGGAGTTTACCGACAGCCTAGTTGATGTCTACGCAGAAGTGCCTGAGCTGGTGAGCCATCTGCATTTACCAGTGCAGTCTGGTTCTGACCGCATATTAGCGATGATGCGCCGTGGTCACACAGGCGATGAATACCGCGCCAAAATCGCCCGCATACAGGCATCACGCCCAGGTATCGCGCTATCTTCTGATTTTATCATCGGTTTCCCTGGTGAAACTGATACTGATTTTGAAGACACCATGCAACTGGTTAAAGATATGAATTTTGATCTCAGCTTTAGCTTTATTTACAGCGCTCGACCCGGCACACCAGCAGGAAACTACCCTGATAATGTGACCATGGAAACCAAAAAAGCTCGCTTGGCGGCACTGCAAGCACAGCTGAATCAACAGGCGGCAGATCATGCACAAGGCATGGTAAATACCATTCAGCGCGTCTTGGTAGATCGCCCAAGTCGTAAAGACCCCAACGAAATGGCAGGTCGCACCGAAAATAATCGCGTGGTTAATTTCCAAGCTCCTAAAGAGCTGATCGGCCACTTTGCAGATGTAATGATAACCGAGGCCATGCCAAACAGTTTGCGTGGCCGCTTTCTAAGCTGTGAAGAGTTAGGCATATCTCTAGTAGATCAAACGCCTGAGCTGGCTTAAATCTATGGAGAATGTGGTAAGATCTTAGTCAGTATCATAAATACTGACTAACCAAATTAACTAAAACTGATTTTACTGAGCAAAGATTTGAGCAATAAAGACAAAAAAGCTAGGATTAAAAACGATATCGCAGCCTCTGAAAAACCCGATGTCCGCCGTGCAGCAATAGATTTACCTGAGCAACCTATTGAAGCCTCTGATGACTATCAACAAATCTTGCTTTTAGAACCATCGGATAATATTCGCATAGCCAACTTAACAGGTCCTCTTGACCAGCATCTGAGACAAATAGAATCGACCCTCAATATAGCAACTGAAAACCGTGGCAATCGCTTTGTGATAAAAGGCAGACACGATGCGGTGATTCATGCAGCGCAACTATTGCAACAACTATATGATGACACGGCTGAGCAAACTATAGACAGTGAGCATATCCATCTCGCCTTAAGAGAGTTACCAGAGGCACAGAGTGCAGACCATAGCGGTATAGGTGATGATGAAATTAACGATGAGATAAAGTCTGAGCTTGCTCTGCGCACTCGCCGTGGCATGATTCGTGTTCGAAATGCACACCAAGGCGAATATGTCCGCCATATGTTGCGCAATGACATTAGCTTTGGCGTCGGCCCTGCGGGTACCGGAAAAACTTATTTAGCCGTTGCCGCAGCTGTACAAGCACTGGAAAAAGATGAGGTTCGTCGTCTTGTTTTAGTCCGTCCTGCGGTCGAAGCAGGTGAACGACTCGGTTTCCTCCCCGGTGATTTGGTGCAAAAAATTGACCCTTATCTGCGACCATTGTTTGATGCCCTCTATGAGATGTTGGGTTTTGATCGCGTTGCAAAGCTACAGGAAAAAAACGTTATCGAAGTCGCGCCACTTGCCTTTATGCGTGGCCGCACACTCAATGAGAGTTTTATCTTATTAGATGAAGCCCAAAACACCACTATTGAACAGATGAAAATGTTCCTGACCCGTATCGGGTTTGGCTCACGGGCGGTAATCACCGGTGACCCCAGCCAAACCGACCTGCCCCGCCAAACGCGCTCTGGCCTTGGTCACGCTTTATCTGTTCTGGCAGATGTAGAAGGTGTTAGCATCACCAAGTTTGAGGCCAAAGATGTGGTACGCCATAACCTAGTACAAAAGATTGTAATGGCTTATGAGAAGCGCGAGAAACAAGAAAAATTAGCCGACTCTGAGGCACGCGCTTCAAATAGCACATCTGCTGACAATACCCAGAAACCTAGTTAGACAGTTAGCTCCGCGTTATCCCTCCAGCAATGCATCAATCAAACCTACAGATAATCCTTCAAAATGCTTTGATTGAATCTGCGCCTGATCTGCCTAACGAGCAAAGCTTCCAACGATGGGCAGATGCCATCACTAGCCACATAGCAAAAGCCTCCTCTCTCTCTACACAAGATGCTCAACTAGCGTCTGCACAACAAAGTTTAAGCGACTCTGCTGAGATCACCATCCGGATAATTGATCGCACAGAGAGTCAAACGCTGAACTCACAATATCGCGGTAAAGATAAACCCACCAATGTTCTGTCTTTTCCTTATGACATGCCTGACTGGCTGTTACCTGAAATGCTGAATGATCTTAATAATGAAGAGAATGAAGGAATACCAGTAGCAGCCAGTGAATTGCCTACTAAATTTTTGGGTGATTTGGCTATTTGCGCGGATGTGGTTTCAACAGAAGCTAGGGAGCAAAGTAAAGTGTTAGAGAGCCATTGGGCTCATATGGTTGTTCACGGCATACTCCATATTCTCGGCTATGATCATATTGAAGATACAGATGCTGAGGCAATGGAAGCACTTGAAATCCAAATACTAGCCATACTCAACATCAACAACCCCTATTCTCCTCAATAATCCAGCAACTGTTAACTTTTTGTTTAATTATTTCAATGAAATAACAAAAAATTTGACCAACGATAGCAAAAAGATAAAAAAACACTTGTGAATTCATTGGCTTTCGAGAGAAAATAGCTTTTTTAGCGATAGAGAATGCTTTTTATGGACGATGCTTCGTCACGCTCGACTAACGAATCAGAAAATAACCACGCCCCAAACAGCGCTCAGGAACCGCCGAGTCGAAGTTGGCTAACCCGATTAAGCCGTATGTTTATGGGTGCCCCAAAAGACAAGCAAGACTTAATGGAGGCGTTAAATGACGCCCAAGAAAGCCAGTTGCTAGATGAGGAAGCGGTTCATATGATCGAAGGCGTCATGGATGTAGCAGAAATGCGCGTTCAAGACATTATGATTCCACGAGCACAAATGGAGTTCATCAAAATTGACGAAAGCCTAGAGAGTATCACCAATATTTGCCTAGAATCTGGACACTCACGCTTTCCTGTCGTTGATGAAGACAAAGACGATATTGTTGGCATTTTACTGGTCAAAGACCTGCTTCCCTATATCAATGACTCAACCCGAGACTTTAAGCTTAGAGATATTCTACGCCGTGCTAGGTTTATTCCCGAGAGCAAGCGACTCAATGTGCTGCTCAAAGACTTCCGCAAAACCCGCCAACATATGGCTATTGTTATTGACGAATACGGTGGTGTTGCCGGTCTTATCACCATTGAAGATGTAATCGAAGAGATTATCGGTGAGATTGACGATGAACATGATGAAATCGATTCACCAGAAATTCGTGAAATATCTAGCACAACAGAAACCACTGATAATAATAAAAATATCATTATTAAAAAATACTGGCTAGATGCACTCTACAGCATAGATGACCTCAATGAGAAATTTGAACTGGATATCTCCGACGAAAAGGCGGACACCATCGGTGGCCTTGTCGCCTCTACTTTTGGAAAAATGCCGAATAAAGGCGAGGAAATCACCATTGGCCCCTGCCATTTCATCATCCTAAAAACGACTAAACGCCGCATAGAATCATTAGAAATGCAGCTGAGAATTCCTGAATGACTCCTACCAATAAAAACGTGACCCTCAACTGGTCACAGCGATTAACTGTGCTCGCTATGGGCGCACTGACATCGCTCTCTTTTGCGCCGTATAATTTTAGCTTTATTCCACCTTTTAGCTTGGCATTTATGCTGTGGTTTCTCTATCATGCCAGCTCAAAACGCATGGCTGCTGGCAGCGTCTTCTATTTTTGCATTGGGCTATACGGCACCGGCATAAATTGGGTTTATTTAAGCCTTTATAACTATGGTGGTGCTAGCAAAGCTGCTGCTATAGGTGCGAATGCAGTCCTAGTTATTTACCTTAGCCTAGTGATGATGGCAGCAGGACTGCTGATTTATCACTGCCGAAAATTACGTGGCGGCCTATGGCTACTTTTTGCCGCCAGCGCTTGGATGGCATTGGAATGGTTTCGCGGCTGGTTTATGGGTGGCCTACCATGGCTCTCTCTTGGCATTAGCCAGACAGATGGATTATTAGCAGGCTATTTCCCTATTATCGGCGCTACCGCTACCAGCTTCTTGCTGCTGCTCAGTGCTGGTGGTGTTATGTTTGGCTTGCTAGACCGTAAAATCCCTTGGCTTGCGATTCCCATTATTATCTTCGCAACTGGCTTTGCGCTAAAGTCCACTCTCTGGACAACCCCCTACGGCGATAAAAAAACCATTGCTTTAGTGCAAGGCAATGTTGATCAAGGCGTAAAATGGACTGAAGATGCATTTCAGTCAAGCTGGGAAGACTATACCGAAATGTCTGCTAATAGCTTGCTGTTTAATCCCGATGTCATTATCTGGCCGGAAACGGCACTCCCTAAGTACTATCACCTCGCGGCAAATATTGCTGACACTCAGCGCAAGCTAGCCGAGACATTTAAGACTGATTTGATATTTGGCACTTTCTGGAATTCTGATGCCACAACTCCAGGCAATGCATTAATACAAATCGACCACAAAACCGGTAAAGAGTCTGTATATCTAAAAACACACCTACTCTCATTTGGGGAAGTTATTCCCTATGCAGATATCGTAGAACCACTATTTAAAATGCTCTCTGATATTCCTATAGAACCCATGGCAGTCGGCGAACCAACACAACCTCTGTTTGAGTTCGCGGGCATTAAAGCCGCACCATTTATCTGCTTTGAATCGGCCTTTGGCAATGAGCTAATCGACACGACTAAAGACTCGCATATGATTATCAATGTCTCCAACGATGGTTGGTTTAAAGGCTCAAAAGCCTTAGATCAACACTTGCAAATCAACCGTGCCAGAGCGATCGAGTCACGCCGCTGGCTAGCGCGTGCCACCAATACTGGCTATACGGCTTTAGTTGACCCATTTGGTGTCATAAGAGAGATGGCAGACAAAGATGTGCAGGCGACTATCACAGGCAAGATTCAACCCATGGAAGGCATGACACCCTATCAAAGAACTGGTGACATACCTTGGCAAATACTTTGGGGTTTGTTTATCGGATTTGGACTGCTAATCGGCAGAGTCCCCAAGAGCAAAACAACTAGTAGCTTAAA
>CAKMZF010000103.1:8317-9477 GCA_929200405.1 uncultured Gammaproteobacteria bacterium
CGCTTTTTCCAGAATTTCAGCGGATACCAGAACTGATCAACCATGCCCTCAGGCACGGCATCCGCTGCGGTAGTGCCAAACGACTTTGGCCAGTGCTTAGGCAAATAGCAAGTGCCAAACATCACATCATAAATCGGCAAGAAAGCCGCGTAGTTTTTATCTAATGCGGCATCCTCTGAGGAGTGATGCCAATGATGAAACTGTGGCGTTGCCAGCAACCAACGAACAACCGGAAACTTAAAGCGCACGTTCGCATGTATAAAAATCGCATGAAACGACACAAAAACCAGATAGATAAATAACGCTGTTGGCGAAAAGCCTAGCACGAATATCGGTAAATAACCTGCGAATCGGTTCATCACAATCTCCACGATATGCAATCGTGATGACGCTAACCAATCCATATGTGCGCTGCTATGGTGAATTGCATGAACCTTCCAAAGCCAACGTACCTCATGCATTTTACGGTGTATCCAATACGTGCCGAAATCTACCACCGCCAATATCATCAAAAACTGTATAAAAATCGGCAAGCTTCTAATCCAGTTTTGTAGGGCAAACTGAGTATAATCTTTTAAGAAAAACTGGATCGGGATAATCGTTACAAAACTGATCAACTGAATGCCCACATGACTGAACATAAAGTATTTAATATCAGACACCCAGCCCTTGCGTAATAACATTTGGTTTTTATGCTGTGGAAAAGCTTTCTCCAGAGGAATAAACACCAACGCCAGAATAACAAGGGTTAAAATAAAATAATCCAGCCCCGCATAAATGAACGGAATCTCAATTCGATTAGCAGGAATAACCCCTGAACTAAGCAGCGCAGCAGCGGCACTTAAGCTCATGCCAATAAGACCGTAGCGTGGAAAAGGATTGCGGTAAAACGAGAGATAACCCATAACAAAGGAAATGATAATCGCCGTAAACAAAATAGTCTTCATGGTTGCGTAATGGTAAACCCCGCGCAACTCTGGCATAGTCAGTAAGTTAGGAAACAAAAAGCACAGTGACCCCAACAGCGCCAGAAACCCCAAACCAATAGAAATAGCCGCGGTTAATTTGCCACTACCCGGCGCAATACTCATCTCTTCATACTGCCCACGCACATAGCCCCAGATATTACTTAGCTTCACATTCACCCCTAGTTTTATGTA
>CAKMZF010000104.1:0-7606 GCA_929200405.1 uncultured Gammaproteobacteria bacterium
AGAACCAGAAAAATTTAACCAAACTATCAAACTAGCGGCACAACAGATAGGTCTTTTAAACTAAGATCTCCTTTTTGCATTTAGTAAAATGATCAACCATATCGATGGACAAAAAGAAAAGAGTGACGTATTTGTTTTCTATTTTAAGTTTACCCACGGTCACTAAACTCAAAATCGCAATTCAAAGCCAGTGCTGTTATCGCTATCTATCAACCTACAACCCCCTTTATGCAGTCTGATAATTTCGGCAACGATTGATAAACCTAGTCCGCTGCCGCTAGAGCCTTCTCGCTGTGAGAATCGTTCAAAAATTTGCGCTTTATGTTCCGGCAATATCGGCTCTCCATCGTTGATGACCTGAATTACCGATTGATCTCCATCCTGAAAAACCTTGACTGAAATTTCGGTCAATGACGAACCGCCATGCTCCATGGCATTATTAATAAGGTTCTCAATCGCCTCTGATATCAACATTTCATCATGGAAAACGCTAATAGCTTGCGGTGGTGCATTGAGCACAAATTCTATCGAATTGGCCAGTACAGGTTGAGCTGATATCAAACATTGCTTGCTGACAGTTTCTACCAGATCTGCCTTTTTTAACCGCGCTACAGAATTTTCACTTTGCAGTTTTTCCAATGACAGCATTTGGCTGGTTAATCTGCTTACCCGCACCGTGGCTACAGATATAGCGTTTACTCTGTCTCTCATATCAGCGATAGTGGGTGCGGTTTTGGCAGCGTCTGCCATCGACTGTATAGCTGCTATCGGGTTGCGCAATTGATGAGCTGCATTTGAGATCAGTCGATCTCTTGCATCAAAGCTACTTCTTAGCTGATCAAACAGAGTATTTAATCTGTTTACAATGCCCTGTGTCTCCAGCGGGATTTTTCGGCGTATAGTGGTTAAATCGTGTGACGATCTTTTGGAAATGGCGTCTTCCAGTTCGTTTAATGGCCTCAAGCCATAGCGCACACCAAAGAAAACCAATATAGCAACCGATAGCATTAACGCAGCGGTCAGCATAGCCGCCCGCAATGCCAACTTAATTGCCAACTGTGCATGCAAATGCTCCTGTTGCCAAACGATTGTTGTGGAAAGGCCCTCAACTCCATTGACTTGGACGTTTTCAGTAAGCAATACCGCTCTTACGTTCTGGTTTTGATGTTGCGTGTCAAACACTTTTAAGGCTTCATTGGCCGCATTCTCAACGCGGGGTGGATAGGCATATCCGGTAACATAAGACCCATCTGGTCCTTTGACATGATAAAAAACATGCCCTCCAGAGACTTGCGACATTAGATCACGCGTTGCGATAGAAAGACTATCTCCTCCGGAGATCGCTACATCTCGAGAGATCGCTAGCGCCAAGGCTATCAAGGTACGGTCAAAAATATTTTCTGCCGTTTGTTGTGCTTCGATAAACCGCCAGCTAACAGCCAATATTGCAATCAGCAATAAAGGGCATAAGATGAAAAGCATCATCCGAAAGCGCAGCGAAAGATTGGTTAGCATTGGCTTACGTCATCTCGGTAAGCATATATCCAAGACCTCTAGCAGACTTGATGGTCACCTGATATGGTTTGAGCTGCTTGCGAAGTCGTGATACGTAGGTTTCTATCGCCGTTTCATTAACATCACTATCTAAACCAAAGATATGATCAACAATAGCCGCTTTGGAAACGATCTGATTCTTTCGCATAATAAGACACTCAAACAGGGCAAGCTCTCGTCTCGGCAATTCCACAGTGGTCTTTCCTGCAAAAAGCCTTCTTGCACCATAGTCGAATGTTAGATCAGCAAGCGTATCTTTTGAGATTTTACGGGTACTTTGTCTACGTAGTAGAGCTCTGATTCGAGCTTCCAGCACATCCAGCTCAAATGGTTTGGTAAGGTAATCATCTGCACCCAAATCAAGCCCCTCGATCATATCAGAGGTTAATGTTCTGGCGGTCAGTAGAATCACTGGTGTCATATCTTCCCGACTTCGCAGCTCAGATAATATTTGCAAGCCATCTTTTCTGGGTAGATTAATATCCAGAATTACCAAATCCGCATTGTCGTCATGAAGAAATTTGGCCCCAGTAACACCATCATAAATTTTGGTAACCGCATGGCCCTGATCTGCTAATCGATGTGCAATTGCATCTGCAAGGGTTTGATTGTCTTCGATAATGGTAATTCTCATTCATTTTGCCAGTTTTTTGCAAGGTTCGACTGTTAATCTAAATAGGTTGATAACAAAGTTGATAATAAAAACGAGACATCGTCAAGAATAATATATCTAAACGGAAGGAGATAGTTTATGAAATTTCTACATAAAATAACACTGGCAGTCAGTGTCGCTACCATGGGTTTCGCTGCTCAAGCAGAAGTGGATTTGGCCGGAGAAACCGTTGAATGGGTAATTCCATTTTCTGAAACTGGCGGCTCTGCCAAATGGGCAAACTTCTTTGCACCGTTGCTCTCAGAAGCACTACCAGGGCAACCAACGGTTGTAGTCAAGTTTATGCCTGGTGCAGGCTCAACCAAAGGAGCAAACTGGTTTCAAAAGCAAAAAAATGGTGATGGCACTCTGATATTCGGCTCTTCTGGCTCCACGCAATTCCCTTATCTGTTAAATGATCCGCGTGTGCGCTATGAATATAAAGACTGGAATCCTGTTATGGCAACAGGCACAGGTGGTGTCGCCTATTTGAATGCAGAGTCTGGCGCAAAATTTGATGGCTCTGCAAATAACTTACAGGATATAAACTTTATTTACGGCTCTCAAGGAGCTACACGCCTTGATTTAGTGCCGCTGTTAGCATGGAAAATGCTTGGCATGAATGTCGAGCCTGTGTTTGGTGTCGAAGGTCGTGGCGATGGCCGTTTAATGTTTGAACGCGGTGAGGCAAATATTGACTATCAAACTTCCTCTGGTTATTTGAAAGGCTCAGCAGATTTGGTTGCTGAGGGTTCTGCTGTACCAATGATGACTTGGGGCTCATTAGATGACAATGGTGACATTGTGCGTGACCCAACTTTCCCAGACATTGCGACTTTTAAAGAAGTCTGTGAAGCCACCACAGGTTGTGAAACCGAAGGTGCGGCATGGGACGCATGGAAAGCATTCTTTGTGGCAGGGTTCCCATCACAAAAAATCGCTTTCTTACCGCAAGGCACTTCGCAAGACATTATAGATACCTTTATTAAAGCTTTTGAAGATGTCAAAGCGCGCCCAGACTTTGCTGAAATCTCTGCAAAACGTGTGGGTAAATATCCTATGTTCACTGGTAACGCGGCTAATGAAGCTCTTGGCAAAGCCACTAGTATTGAGCAATCTGCTAAAGACTTCGTTGTTAATTGGCTTGAGCAAGATTACGGCGTTAAGCTAGAAAAATAAGCACTCACAAGCCCCGCAAATCTGCGGGGTTTTTTCACTTAATAAAAACCGCCATCGGCATCCAACAGGAAACTCAACATGGATGTTTTTCTTAATTCTATTCCAGCATTATCCGATGCTTTTGCACTAATTTTACAACCGCAGGTATTAGGTTATCTGGTACTCGGCGTAGTTATGGGTTTGTGTATTGGGGTTTTCCCAGGGCTTGGCGGCATTGCCGGTCTCTCGTTGTTATTGCCCTTCATGTTTGGCATGGACCCCATATTAGGTCTGGCATTGATGATTGGCATGGTTGCTGTAGTACCAACTTCTGATACCTTTGCCAGCGTGTTAATGGGCATTCCCGGCTCCTCTGCATCGCAAGCGACAGTGCTGGATGGCTTTCCATTGGCAAAAAAAGGTCAGGCAGCACGCGCCTTGTCTGCGGCCTTCGCTTCGTCCCTGTTCGGTGGCCTCATGGGTGCCTGTTTTCTCACTGTGTTTATTTTAGTAGCGCGGCCTATAGTACTGGCTTTTGGCTTGCCCGAGATGTTGATGATTACCATTCTTGGGCTATCAATGGTCGCCATTCTTGCTGGGCGCGTGGCGTTAAAGGGTTTAGCCGCAGCTGGGCTGGGGATATTGGTTGGCACTATCGGTGAAGCCAGCGCTGGAGGTAGCTTGCGCATGGCAACTTACGATATTCCGTATCTTGCTGATGGGTTAAAGCTGGTTATCGTTGGTCTTGGTATTTTTGCTATTCCCGAGATTATCTCATTATTGCGACAGGATAGTTCAATTTCTCGTGCAGAAAAGCTTGGCGGCAGCTGGTTCGATGGCATCAAGGATTGGTGGCAAAATATCTGGCTATCATTCCGCTGCTCAATCATTGGCGTGGTCGTTGGCGTGATTCCAGGGCTTGGCGGCTCAGTTGTTGACTGGATTGCCTATGGCCATTCGGTGCAAACTACAAAAGATAAGTCCAATTTTGGCAAGGGAGAAATACGCGGCGTCATTGGCCCTGAAAGCTCCAACAACGCTAAAGAAGGGGGCGGGTTAGTGCCGACATTATTATTTGGCATTCCCGGTTCCGGTTCAATGGCAATTTTTATTGGCGCGGTCGCTCTACTGGGTTCAGGGCAAATTGAAGTCGGCCCTGCCATGCTCAAAAATAATCTGGATATTACCTATTCCATTGTCTGGCTTCTGGCGCTTGCCAATGTAGTTGGCACGCTTTTTTGTATAGCGGCATCTGGTGGAATTGCTCGCTTAACCACCATTCGCTTTACATTAGTAGCGCCGTTCCTATTTATGCTGATCTCTTTTGCCGCCTTTCAGTCCGGCCAAAATTTTGAAGATTTGATTGCCCTATTTGCATTGGGATTACTGGGTATTTTCTTACGCCGATTTGATTGGTCTCGCCCAGCATTTCTCATTGGCTTCGTTTTATCTTCGCCTGTTGAAAAATTTATGAACCAGGCATTTCAAATCGCGAGTTTTCGTTTTCGCGAAAGTGCGGAAGCCGGTTATGCCTATGTATTTTCGCCTATCGTTATCGTGCTAATCATTATCACCGTAGTGTCGGTAGTGTTAGGGCTGCGTCAGGCCAAAACCATTATGGCTGAGGGTGATATTCAGTCTGGATCAAAACGAGCACCCATGGTTTTCTTACTAGCTGTTTTGACCTATGCCATTTTCGCCTATGCCAACGCATATGCCATCAGCGACAGACTAATGACCGATAAAATTATTCCATTAATTATCGCGGGTATCACCATCTTTTGCTGCCTTATCGTGTTTATTCAGATGATACGCGCGAAAGAAACTGATGTCTTATTTGCCGACCGTGAGTTTTTTGGTGAAGATGCCGATGCCCCTTATGGGCTATGGTCAACACTGGCTTGGTTTGGCGCTCTACTAGCACTCACTGGCATTTTTGGGTTTATTATCGCGCTTGCGTTATTCCTAGTCTCATTTTTACATGTCAGAGGTGGACTACGCTGGTTACACGCGTTGGTTTACTCAGCCACTGGCATTGCATTTATGCTGTTTATGGCATGGGCACTGGGACGAGACTTTCCACCGGGGTTATTGCAATCTTATTTTTCTCTACCTTGGCCATTTACATAAATTGGGAAGCTAGCAATGCAAAGTATGACGCAAACAGCGATCCCTTTTTTATTGATGAGAGGAGGCTCTTCACGGGGGCCTTATTTTAAACAACAGGATTTACCTCAAGACCGAAAGCTACTTGAACAAGTGCTGATTCACGCAATCGGCTCTGGTCACCCCCTGAATATAGACGGCATAGGCGGTGGTAATCCAGTAACCACTAAAGTTGCTATACTTTCTCGCTCATCACTGGCAGATTGTGATATTGATTATTTTTTTGCACAGGTCAGCGTTGAGGGCAAAACTGTAGACTTCAAACCCACCTGCGGCAACATTCTCTCTGCTGTTGGTCCCGCAGCCATTGAGATGGGGTTAATCACTGCAACTGGCACTGAAACACAGGTTCGCATTCACGCCGTTAATACTGGTGCCAAAGCAACTGCTCTGGTGCAAACCAATGGCACAGCAGCCATTTATGATGGTACATATCATATTGATGGTGTTCCCGGCACGGCAGCACCTGTTACCCTGAACTTTACAGGAGTCGCAGGCTCATCAACTGGCGCATTTTTGCCAACAGGAAATGTAAAAGACGAGATTGATGGCATAGAAGTCACATGCATGGATGTTGCCATGCCTATGGTCATAGCGCAAGCTAGAAGCTTTGGCTTAACAGGTTATGAGACTATAGAGCAGTTAAATGCTGACTCAGATTTCTTTGCGCACATGGAGCAAATACGTCTAGCGGCAGGTGATAAAATGGGCATGGGTGATGTCAGCGAATCTGTCACACCAAAATTTGGCCTGCTGGCACCTGCCAAAAATGGCGGAAGTATAGCAGCACGCTATTTTATGCCGTGGAGTGCTCATCCCACAATGGCTGTAACAGGCGCTCAATGCTTAGCGACTTGTGCGATTACCCCTGGCACCGTTGCCGATAATTTATTAACGCGACCCACTCTAGCACCAGCAACCATTACTTTAGAGCATCCAATGGGAACCATGGATGTAATTCTGGACTGGGAGCAAAGTAGCCAAAGTAGCAATGCAAACAATAAAAACACCTTTATATTAAAATCAGCCGGACTGGTGCGCTCAGCCCGCAAGATTGCTCAAGGCCATGTGTTTGTGCCCCGAACAGTTTGGTCAGGAAAATAGCGTGGATATCCATATACTTGATGACTGGTTTGATACCTTGTCAAGCCTGCCCTGCTTTGCAAAACTGGCAGGGCACACAGTAACGGTATGGACAGACCATTGTGCTGATGAAGAAAAGCTGGCAAACCGTATCAAAGATGCCGAGGTACTGGTGCTGTTTCGTGAGCGTACTCAGATCACGGAAACACTTCTCGCCCGACTGCCAAACCTACGATTAATCTCACAGCGTGGCACTTATCCACATATTGACGTTGACGCTTGCTCGGCAAAGAACATTCTGCTCTGCTCAGCAATGCATGGCGGTGCCCCAAACTTCGCTGCCGCAGAACACACTTGGGCGCTAATATTGGCATCCGTCAGGCAACTACCACAGCAAATGCAAAGTTTGCAAAAAGGTCAATGGCAAATAGGAGTTGGCAAAACCTTACGCGGTCGCACCATTGGGCTTTATGGTTATGGACGCATAGCTAAAGCCGTGGCAGGTTATGCCAAAGCTTTTGAGATGAAGGTTGTCTGGTGGGGTTCAGAAGCAGGTCGACAGTCCGCAAAAGATGCTGGAGAGGTGGTTGCTAACAGTCGTGAGGAATTTTTCTCACAGTCTGACATCGTCTCTATTCATGTTCGTTTGAAGCCTAAAACCCGTGGGTTAATATCCGCCGCTGATCTCGCACAGATGCGAGCCGATGCTTTATTTGTGAATACCTCTCGCGCAGCCCTGCTAGAGAACAATGCTTTACTCCATGCACTAAACAATGGCAGGCCAGGCAATGCTGCGATAGATGTTTTTGATGCCGAGCCAATTAATTGGACAAACGACACTTTAGCGACGCACCCCAAAATAATTGCCACACCGCATATTGGCTTTGTCACCGAAGATGAGTATGAACTGCAGTTTACAGATATTTTTGAGCAGATTATCGCCTATCATAACGGCAGCCCAATCAATGTTATCAATCCCCTGTCATAAACTTT
>CAKMZF010000104.1:7706-9331 GCA_929200405.1 uncultured Gammaproteobacteria bacterium
CACAAATTTTGCCACAATTGGCGCGCCCACTATTACGATTAGTATTCTAAACACATGGTGTAGTATCACTACCCCCACATCGGCGCCAACAACTAACGCCAACACCGTCATTTCCGCCTGACCACCGGGGGTAAATGACAGCAGGGTTTCTAACGTCTGAGCATTGGTAAACAAGGTAATAATTTCATAAAATATCAAGGTAATTGAAACTAAGATCAGACAAAAAATACCTGCAACCCAGATATCATGTCTTAACTCCTGCATTGTTAGACCCACATATTTCGTGCCTAGACCAGCGCCTATTAGAAATTGCGCCAGATAAATCGCTTCTGCTGGTGGTCTGACATGAAGCACACCTATCACTGATAATACTGTAGCTACAATCAGTGGACCCAGAATAGATGCCCCAAACATGCCAATATATTTAGCAGCTCTCCAACCAAAAATTGCTGCAAATATCATCCACAAAAATTGATCTATCGAAACTTCACTAGCAGAAATACCTGGCGGATTATCCAAATTAACATGCCAAAAATATTCCAATAAAAAGGGTAAAAACAATACTATCACCAGAACACGGGTGGCATGTACCAGACTTAGCGTACGCACATTTCCACCGGCCTCCTCTCCAAATATCAGCATGTCTTGTAAACCGCCGGGCATCGCTGAATAGTAGCTAGTGGTAAAATCATAACCGCCTATGCGCATAAAATACGGAACGCCTATGGCACCGATAACACAAACCATCAGCAGCAATATCAGCAAGCTCGGCCACATAGTGAGCAACCCATATAGCAGGGTTAGCGTTATTGTTGCCCCTACGGCGACTCCTAATATAGTACGTCCTGTTTCATGGATGGGCTTTATCACCTGTAATTTAACACCGAGCAACGCCGCGATAACTGATGCCGTAATTGGCCCAAGTAACCAAGGTAATGGCAAATGGGCAACGTGAAATAGCCCAGCGCCTACCAGTGCAATCACATAAGTCAGCAGAATCATTATATGATGCTTTATGGTAGACCTCGAATACGCTCAGTCAGCGAGGCATCCATATGGGCTTCCATGGCATCTGCGGCGGCCTTTGGGTCGCCCGACTGGATTGCCTGAATGATAGTGACATGTTGCTCATAAGCACTCTCCAGTCGCTCATGCCTAGCAAGCGTAGTTGACCCAAGTAACAGTAAAACGTCTGCCAGTGTTTTATAACTTGTTATCAAAAACTGATTTCGTGCGGCCGCAAAAATACCAGAATGAAAGGCCACATTGATCTCCGCACATCGTTGAGCATCAGTTGCCTGATGCATTTCTTCATTTAAGCTTTTCAATAAAGCTAGCTCACCTGCAGAAATATGCTTGGTCGCCATTGCCACTGCCGCTCTCTCCAGCACTATTCGCATTTCATACAGTTCTACTACTTCCTGATAAGTCAGCGTTCGCACCACTGCTCCAATGCGGGGCTTATGCTCCACTAGCCCATTACTTTCTAGTTTTTTAATCGCCTCTCTAACCGGCGTCCGAGATAGACCCGTTATACTAGCTATCTCAGTTTCCATGATTCTAGCACCGGGCTGTAAATCTCCAACAGCAATCAACTCATGCAACTTTTGATAAGCAATCTCTGC